>NZ_LR594487.1:3454813-3454955 GCF_901686465.1 Halorubrum sp. DM2 | reverse complement strand
CGAACCGCTCGCGGGCCCGCTCGACGACGACATCAACCCGAGCGGCGTACGTGAGCGTCGTGACAGCGACCGCGATCCCGGCGAGGATCCAGACGACGAGTGAGCCGACCGCGCGGCTAGTTTGAACAAACCTGCCGTCAGG
>NZ_LR594487.1:3454579-3454743 GCF_901686465.1 Halorubrum sp. DM2 | reverse complement strand
TCTTTGAGTGACCACCGCTTCGATAAGTCGACCATACGCACAGATCGGACGCGGGAACACGCATTCGAGGATCACACCAGATACCTCAAGTCCTCAGATCGACCACGATCGAGTATGGACCGACGAACGTTTTGTAAATCGACTGGAGCAATAGGTGCGACTAT
>NZ_LR594487.1:3279772-3454509 GCF_901686465.1 Halorubrum sp. DM2 | reverse complement strand
TGGTACCGCCGGTTGTCTCGGCGTACTCGGTGACAAAGGTGCTGAGGGAACTGTCCTCGGTCCCCCAGAACAGGACCTAAGCGAGGCCGTTCACCCGAGCTACGGCGATGAGATGCCACACTTCACCGTCCCGGACCCGATCACGAATGAAGAGATATCAATTAGTGAGTATGAGGGTGAGCGTGCCATCCTCTGGACGTCGTTCTACACGAACTGCCCGGACGGGGTGTGTCCCGCGCTCATCCTCCGGCTCCGTCGCGCACAGGAGGCTGCTACCGAAGGGGGGTACAGCGATGAGGCGGTATTTCTCGCGCAGACGTTCGACCCCGAGCGCGACACCGCCGAAACGCTCCGTGAGTACGCCGGCCAGCAAGGGGTGAACCTCGATGCGAACAATTGGCACTTCCTCCGCCCGGAAAGCTACGAACGAGGTCAGGAGCTGTTAGACGAGCATTTCGGGCTCAAGATTGAGAAGGCGTCAGCCGATCAGTACGAGAATCTTGAGTACCAATTCCCGCACTATGGGCTGATCCTCCTCGCAAATAAGCAGGGGATCGTTGAGCGTGCGTACCCGAGAGGACCGCAAACGGACATCGAACGACTCGTGAACGATGTCGAACAGGTCACCACCGAGTAAGCTACCGCGCCCTGAAGGGGGTGGCATTCAGCTTGGACTCCCGTTCTAACTGCTGAGAGCAGTAGACGAATACTCGCCGTTCACATTCAACATCCCGCTGTTCAAGCGCACGCCTACGGGTGCGCCTCCACGCCCAGACTTTTGCTGGTCGCGGAGGTACTTCAGACCGATATTCTTCGCTGCGTTGTAATCCGCGTGAACATCGTATCCACACTTCAGACAACCGAACTCGTCTTGACCGGTGTTGTGTGGACGATTATTCAACTACCTGTATCAACAATGCCCCTCTTATTTAATAACTCAGTCGCAATATATTGTTAAGAAGTATTAATTTATACCCCAAAATCAACAGCTAATTTGTTAAGTCTTCACCGGCTATCTTCTGATAATGACTGTCTCGGATGAAGAGACTGACCCGCCAAATGATCGGAATCCAGACGCACATAGCCACAGTGCTCACGACGCATCGGCTGAAAACGGTGTGAGTGACGGGAAGACCGATTCACCGCCTGAAGCCGGGGTCACGACGCTAAATGTCCCCGGTATGGACTGTCCCTCTTGCGTTGGGAAGATCGAGTCGAGCGTCGAGACACTCGATGGTATCGAGCAGATCGATACACAGGTAACGACTGGCACGCTGTCGGTTACACACGATCCCGGCCAAGCGGATTCGGACGCGATCAGGAACCGCGTCGAACGGGCCGGGTACGATGTCGAGGGTGCCGACATCACGACCGCGGAGTTCTCCGTTCCGGAGATGGACTGTGCGTCCTGTGCCGGGAAAGTCGAGAACGCACTCGATCGTCGAACGGGTATCACGGAGCGCGAGACCCAACCGATGACAGGAACGGTACGCGTCTCGTACGACCCCACCGCGATCGACGAGGGAGGGATCGTCGACGCAATCGAAAGTGCTGGATACAGCGTGAACGACTGGGAGGAGAGTGCGACTGACGGAGCGGATACTGAGGAAACGGACAGTATCTGGACGAGTCCGAGAGCGATCAAGACGTGGGTCAGCGGCGTCTTCGTGGCAGTCGGCCTCGTGTTCGAGTTCCTCGTTCCCGGACAGAACGCGGCCGTGGCGTCGGTACTCGGTGCCGAACTGACGATCGCGGACGGGGCGTTCCTCGTCGCGGTGGCGATCGCCGGTCAAGAGATATTCCGCGACGGCTACTACTCGACGCGGAACCTGAACCTCGATATCGACTTCCTGATGTCCGTCGCGATTCTCGGTGCGCTCGTCGCGAGCTTCGTATTCGGTGAGGCGCTGTACTTCGAAGCCGCGACGCTCGCGTTCCTGTTCAGCGTCTCCGAACTCCTCGAAGCCTACTCGATGGACCGTGCGCGGAACTCCCTGCGGGAGCTGATGGATCTCTCGCCCGACGAGGCACGCGTCAAACGGGACGGTACGGAGTCGACCGTCCCGGTCGAAGATGTCGCGATCGGCGACGTGGTCGTCGTCCGCCCGGGCGAGAAGATTCCGATGGACGGTGAGGTCGTCGACGGCGAAAGTGCGGTCAACCAAGCGCCGATCACCGGCGAGAGCGTCCCGGTTGACAAGACGCTCGGCGACGACGTGTACGCCGGGTCGATAAACGAGGAGGGGTACCTCGAGATCGAAGTGACGGCGACCGCGGGTGACAACACGCTGTCACGGATCGTCGAGATGGTCGAGGACGCGCAGTCGAACAAGACCGATCGGGAGCAGTTCGTCGAGCGGTTCTCCGCGTATTACACCCCTGTCGTCGTCGCGTTCGCGGTCCTGACGACGGTCGCGAGTCCGTCCGTTCTCGGCGTGACCTGGCCGACCGCGGTCGTGTACGGGCTGACGCTGCTCGTGTTGGCGTGTCCATGTGCGTTCGTCATCTCGACGCCTGTCTCGGTTGTTTCCGGGATCACGAGCGCGGCGAAAAACGGCGTGCTAATCAAGGGCGGGTCACACTTGGAAGCGATGGGAGGTGTGGACGCCATCGCCCTCGACAAGACGGGGACGCTCACAAAAGGAGAACTCACGGTGACGGACGTCGTCCCGCTCAACGACAACACCGAAGACGACGTGCTTCGTTGCGCTCGCGGTCTCGAATCACGCAGCGAACACCCGATCGGCGAGGCGATCGTCGAACGGGCGACAGAGCGCTCGGTCCCGGACCGCGAGGTCGACGAGTTCGAGAGCATCACCGGCAAGGGAGTCCGCGCCGACCTCGACGGCCGGACCCACTACGCGGGCAAGCCGGGCTTCTTCGAGGAGCTCGGCTTCGATCTCACGCACGTCCACGCGGCGACGGATGGCGGCGTCGTCACGCAGAAAACGCGGCAGCTGTGCGAGAAGAACCGCTGTCTCGACCTACTCGACACCGTCGTCCCGGAGCTACAGGCGGAGGGGAAGACGGTGGTGCTGGTCGGCACCGAGAAAGAACTAGAGGGCGTCATCGCCGTCGCCGACGAGGTCAGACCCGAAGCGCGGGCGACGGTCGAGCGGCTCCACGACCTCGGTGTCAAGCACGTCGTGATGCTCACGGGCGACAACGAACGCACGGCAGGAGCTATCGCCCAGCGCGTCGGCGTCGACGACTACCGCGCCGAACTTCTTCCGGACGAGAAGGTGGCTGCGGTCGAGGCGGTCGCCGAGGAGTACGGCGACGTCGCGATGGTCGGCGACGGCGTCAACGATGCGCCGGCGCTCGCGACCGTGACCGTCGGCGTTGCGATGGGTGCCGCGGGGACGGACACGGCCTTAGAGACCGCTGACATCGCGCTGATGGGTGATGACCTCTCGCGGCTCCCCTACCTGTACGAACTGTCGCACGACGCCAACGGCGTCATCCGACAGAACATCTTCGCGAGTCTCGGTGTGAAGGCGGCGCTCGCGGTCGGCGTCCCCTTCGGGCTCGTCCCGATCTGGCTCGCGGTGCTGGCGGGCGACGCTGGGATGACGACCGCCGTCACCGGGAACGCGATGCGGCTCTCACGGATCGCACCGACGGAACTCACGGACGGTATCGGCGGTTCATGAGCGACGGCGGTCGCACCGACGAATGCGACATCTGTCGGCAACCGATTGCTGGCGGCTCCGTCTCGGGGGACTCAGACGGAGCGTTCTGTAGTACTGGGTGTCGGGACATCGACCGAGCGCTCGGTCGCGCTGACACACCAGACCGATCCCCTACGGGAGCGGCTCCGGAACGATCGCACTCGGACGCCGTCACGCGGACGTTCTTCCGAATTGACGGGATGTACTCGTCGACGTGTGAAGCGTATCTCGAACACATTGCTGATACGCAGTCCGGAGTGGTCGCCGCAGAGGCGAGTTACGTCACTGAGACGATTCGCGTGGATCACGACGCGGACACGGTGTCGGTAGACGACCTCCGCGACGCGTTGAGCAGGACCGGCTACACCGCGTTTCTTCGATCCGAGGCGAACGCTGACGGCGACGCGAGCGGCACGCGTCGATCGCGGGAAGCGGACGGCATCCGGAAACGTCGGAGCGACGAGGTCCTCGGGCTCCGGTACGCGGCCGGGATCGTGTTCGGTGCGTTCCTGATGGTCCCGTACGTGGCCATTATGTACCCAACCCACCTCGCGCCGTACGTCGACGCCACGTTCCTCGACGCGTTCGAAGGCGCGTTCCAGCTGAGCGGGAGCAGCGGCTTCCTGTTCTTGCGTATCTACTTCGTGTTAACCGCAATCGTGCTGTTTTTCACCGGCATGCCGGTGTTACGCGGCGCGTACATCAGTCTGAAGATGCGTCGCCCGACGACAGATCTTCTCGTCGCGATCACCGTCGTCAGCGCGTTCTGTTACGGTACAGGCGCGGTGCTTCTCGGGGACAACAACATCTTCTACGACCTGACGCTCGTCGTCGCGGCGGTCGTCTCCGGCGTCTCGTTTTACGAGACCTCGATCAAACAGCAGGCGCTCGAACGGCTTACGGAACTCACCGTCTCGCAGGTGGACAGCGCTCGGCGGCTCGACGGTGACGACGCGACGGAGGTGTCAGTCGATTCGCTGGCTCCCGGCGATCGGATCCTCGTCCGCGAGGGCGAACGCGTTCCGGTCGACGGGACACTAGTCGGCGACGACTGTAGCATCAAGGAGGCGGTCGTCACCGGCGAGGCGCTCCCCGTCGCGAAGCGAACGGGCGACGAGATCGTCGGCGGCGCAGTTGTCACCGACGGCGCGGCGATCGTCGAGGTCGGCGATCCGGTGACGAGCAGCGTCGACCGCATCACCGACTCCCTGTGGTCGATCCAGAGCGCCGATCACGGGATCCAGCGCCGCGCCGACGAACTCGCGTATCGCATCGTCGGCCTCGTCGCTGCCGTCGCGGCCGCGGTCGGCGTCTGGACCGTCGCCAGCGGCGAACCGCTGTCTGCGGGCGCTATCGGCGTGCTGCTCGCGCTGCTCGTCGCTAGCCCCTGGGCGCTCGGACTCGCGACACCGCTTTCGGTCGCCACGAGTATCCGCGACGCGATGAAGCGCGGCATCGTCGTGCTCGACGACACGATTTTCGAGCGGCTCCGCGATATCGACGTGGTCGTGTTCGACAAGACCGGGACGCTCACGACTGGCGAGATGGAGGTCATCGACGTCAACGCATCGGACGAGGCGCTCGCCGATGCGGCCGCGCTCGAACGGCGCGCCGCACATCCGGCTGCGGCCGCGATCGTCTCTGCGGTCAAGTCGAAGGCTGACAACGCGGAGGCGGCTCAAACCGACGGAGGCCGTATCGACGACACCGGAACGACGCCTGCTGGCCGCGACGTGCGCGACTTCCGGACGCACGCGACGGGCGTCTCCGGAACCGTCGATGGCCGCGACGTGCTCGTCGGAAACCTCGATCTGTTCGCCGAACGAGGCTGGACGGTCACGTCCGAGATCCAAGAAAAAGCACGTAAAGCCCGTGGGTTCGGCCGGCTCCCGGTCGTGATCGGCCGCGACGGACGAGCGGACGGGATCGTCGTAGTCGGCGATAATCCCCGACAGGGATGGCTGGACACGGTCACCGCCCTCCACGAGCGCGGGATCGAGGTCGCCGTCCTCACGGGCGACGACGAGGAGGCGACGGACTTCTTCGCGGAACAGGACGCGGTCTCGTACGTGTTCGCGGACGTGCCGCCCGAGGGGAAGACGGAGGCGATCCGGCGGTTCCAGCGCGAGCGGCGCGTCGCGATGGTCGGTGACGGCACCAACGACGCGCCTGCCTTAGCACAGGCCGATCTCGGGATTTCGTTGGGAAGCGGGACGGCGCTTGCCGCGGACGCCGCCGACATCGCGGTCGTCGACGACGACCTCTCGCTCGTCGAGACCACGTTCGAACTCGCGCGGGCGGCGCGGCGGCGCGTCCGGCAGAACGTCGGACTCGCCTTCGCGTACAACGCGATCGCGATCCCCGTCGCACTCGTCGGGCTGTTCAACCCCGTGACCGCGGCGATCGCGGTCGCTATCTGCGGCGGGCTCCTCGCCGTGAACTCGTCGCGAGACCTCTTCAGAGAGTGATGTCGGCTCAGGCCGGGTCGGACTCTCCGGAGACGGTCGGTCGCGTACTGCTACCAGCTCGTACCGCGTTCGTCGCGTAGACGAGGCTTCCGGTGAACAGTATGATTCCGCCGACGAGGAACGCTGACGCGAACGGCGACGACGGGTCGACAAAGAGCCAGTACAGCGGTGCGGCGACCGACGGTCCCGCGGCGAGGATCGCCACTTTCGCCACGAGCGGCCCACAGCATCCGCACGCACACGCACCGATGACCGCGGTCGGTCCCGCGTTCCCTGAACCGTCGCTCCCTCCGCGACGCCCCAGCTTCGCCACTGGAATCCGATCAGCAGCGCGTTCAACCCGACCAGTAGACTCACGGTACCGACGAGGATAGCGACGCCGATCGACATGGCCGCGAACACGGGGACGTCCGGGAGGTACACTTCCAGCGTTTGCCACGTCACGCGGATAGACGACCGAGAGGATGTCGACGACGGTCTCCGGCGGCACATCCTCGTCCGGAAAAAACGAGAGGTAGTTCGACGCGGAGACGAAGAACAGCACCGCGACGATCGCGTGTCGGGCGTCCGTCCAGACGATGTATCCGATGAGGACGGGGAGACCATCGGTGGCTCCATGCGAGCCCGGAGCGCACTGTTGGGGAGTCGCTTGAAGGAAGCGCCGCCACACCGACATGGGCACCCTCTCGAACGACCGGTACAGCGTTGAGGGTGCGGGAAATGTCGTCCGCAAAGCTGTAACAACCCACGAACTCGGTCCATCTCGCTCGCCCAATCCACGATTTCGCGGTACGTCGCGTCCATGTGAACCCGCAAAAAGTGGAGCGTGACATGCTTCCAGCCGGGAAATCCGTGGCCAGTCGGATCACTGATCGCCGTTGGACTGGCGGCACAGCGCTTTTGAGCCAGCGACGCGGCTTGCTTAACGAAGCGGAACAGTAGGTTGGACACATTCGACTCTTCCGCTTCGCTACTGCCTTTACAGCGACGCTATCCCGCTGCCTTCTGCGGATTCAACAGAGCAGACTCACTCACATCGAATGTCGAAAGTAGTTCGCGCAACTGCTTCGCCCGGCCACTGAGAGATTCGACGTTGTCACTGACCTGTGTCATCGACGCCGCCTGCTGCTGAGCGGCGGCGGAGGCCCTGCCGCTCTCGTCCGCCGTCTTCCGACCGATGTCCGACACTTCTTCGATCATCGTGACCACCTCCTCAGTGCTCACCGCCCGACCGTCCGTCGTGTCGCTGATCTCATGGACACCGCTGTCAGTCTCAGCCGCGTCATTGGTCTCAGATGCTCGTTCTTCCGACAGCAAACGAAGGGGTTGCTTGTGAGACCGGACCGGTGTTACCGAACATAATCGGTCAGTTTCTCGAAAGCTGATATTCTTCGGTCCCCGTTTACTGCGACAGGACAACGTCCAAGTAGACCATGACCCGATCTTTCGGTGCCCCTGGAACCGGACTGTCCCGACGAGAATTCCTTACTGCGACCGGCGCGACTGGCCTTTCAGCATTGGCGGGCTGTTCATCGAAAGCAATTAACGCGCCGACAGCGGCCGCAGGCGGTCCGAACGAAGCACAGACTTCATCTGACCTTCCCTACACCAGTCCTCCGACGGTGGTCAACGTCGACGAGCAGGGAGGCTCCGTGACGATGGGGACGCAGCCGGCGCGACACGCCGTTCACCCGCTCGATTCGATGGGTGGTCCAGTTGAGTTCCCGCGCGTCTGGGCGTGGCAGGCCGACGACAACGATCCGAGCGTACCAGGCCCGATCCTCCGTACGACCGAAGGCAACGATATGGAAGTGACGCTCGACAACACGAACGGACGTCGGCCACACACTATCCACTTCCACGGAGTCACGAAGAGTTGGAAGAACGACGGCGTTCCGACATCGACCGGCGTCCAAGTCCCGGCAGGCGAGAAACACACGTACGAGATTCCGGCGAACGTTCCGGGGACGCACTTGTACCACTGTCACTTCCAGACCCACCGCCATATCGATATGGGGATGTACGGAATCTTCCGAGTCGATCCCGAAGGCTACGAGCCGGCGGACCGGGAGTACTTCATGACGATCAAGGACTGGGACTCGCGAATCCCGAAGAAGTGGGCCGGTGAAGCGGACTTCACCTTCGACACGGCCTCGCGCAATCCGGACGTCTTCACCGTCAACGGGAAGAGTGCGCCCCGAACTCTCCACCCGGAGCAGGGCTCGCCGATTATCGTCGATAAGGGCGATTTAGTCCGCATTCACCTCGTCAACGGTGGATATATGTCCCACCCGATGCACATCCACAACCACCGCTTCCAGCGCGTCGAAAAAGACGGAGGTATCGTCCCGGAAGCAGCCCGACACGACATCGACGTCACGAATATTGCCCCCGCAGAACGACACACGATCGAGTTCACAGCCGATGCCGACCCCGGTATCTATCTCATGCATTGTCACAAGGTCAACCACGTCATGAACGGGTCGTTCTATCCCGGCGGGATGCTTACCGGGATCGTGTACCGCTCCGTCATGGACTCCGATATCTTCAGCCAACTCATGGATTACGCCGGGTACGAACCGAACTAGCAAGACAAGAATCGTTCACAGAACAATCTGATCGAGCTCTCTTCGGAGCTTTTTCGTACACAAAATCCACCCTTCCGGTCACAAGCGGCTCTGAGAAGCTGCTCTATCTTCTGACGACACCTGTACCGCGTCGACTTTCGATACGATGTCAAGCGGTACGAGAACACCGCCGTACGCGCCGTTGAGAGCGTACTGGCTCCGGTCGGGTGGCACGAAGGTGAGATCCGACAGTGTCTCTCCAAGATGGCCGATACGACGATAGCATGGTTCACAGCGATACAAGGCCGGAAGCCCCCGACTTCAGTCGTGGGAGGAAGGCCGAAGGGGGACCAAAGCAACAGATTGATGACTTGTCCTCCGGAAAATAGTCGTAATCCCTGACAGCCAAATGTGTTGGCAGGGATGGGCTGTCCGTCAGCCAGCCCCGACATCGGGGGCACGCTTGGCCTACCGATAATTAAATTGGCACTGGCCGTGCGGTGCGAGGCTATCCAAGCCCACGACTTCAGTCGTGGGTAGCTGACAACTGGGTCAGTCTGAACCCGAATCGTCCTCTTTCAGTGTACGATCGCCCACGTGGCCCTCGAACGCCGTTTTTCAGTCCTCTCCGTCGAGTTCCGCGACGATTCGCGTTCGCACCGGCTCCACGTCGACCGGGGCCCACGCCTCCACGTCGTAGGTCACGTCGACGAGCGTCTCCAGGCGGTCGGCGTCGCCGTCGCCTATCGCGTCGACCGCCTCCCCGCGGAGCCGGTCGAGGACCGCGTCCGCGAGCGCCTCGCGGTCGACCGCCCGGTCCGGGATATCGAGGATGTGCGGGAGGTCTTCGGCCCCCTCGGGGAGCGTCGGGAACGCGGCCGGGCCGACCGCGAGCGCGGTTCCGTCCGTGGCGTCGTTCCCGGTGTTCGCCTTGTCGCCCGCCTCATCGCCGCCTGAGAGCGCGCCGTCCGGGGCCGGCACGAGCGCGTACTCCGCGATCGCGAGGTCGATGGCGGCGTCGATGGCTTCTTCGTCGACCTCGGCGCGCTGCTTGAACGCCAGCTCGGAGAGTGCCCGCGAGAGCTCGGCGCGCGTGAGCCACCCGAACAGGTCGACGACGCCGGCGAGGTCGTCGCGGGCGGCCACGCTCGGATCCCCTTCGTCCGCCATCGTCAGTCCTCACCCGGGGCCGAGCCCGTCTGCCCGTCGTCGGTCGCCGCCTCGGTGACCGCGTCGCCCTCCGCGGAACCGTCGCCCCCTGCTTCGTCCTCGACGGCGCTACCGACGCCCGGATCGCCTCCGCGAACCGCGTCGAGGTCGGCCCGCGCCGCCTCTCGGATCTCGCCGGGATCGACCGGCGCGTTCTCCCACGCCGGGAGCCGGGTGTCGGGGCCGGGTTCGGCGAGCGCCTCGGCGTACGTCGCCACCTGCGAGCGCTCGTCGGGGGCGTCGTATTCGAGTCCGTTGAACGCGGCGTCGGCGGCGTACCCGTCGACCAGCGTCTCTGCGGCCGCGCGGTAGCGCTCGGGGAGTCCGTCGTAGCGCACGTCGACGCCGGTGTCCTCGACCGCGCGTAGCGTCGCCTCGCCGACCGCCCGACTCATGTCGGCGAGGCCGGTCGGTCCCTCGACTGAGCGGTGGTCGTGTTCGTAGCGACCCAGGTCCACCTGCGCGCTGTCGGCGAAGCCGGCGTGGCCGAACGCCTCGCCGAGCGTCCCGACCTCCAGTCCCCAGCCGCGCTGGACGCGGAGCCGGGAGACGAGGTCACTCGTCGCCGCGAACTCCCCGGCGAGCGCGTAGCGGAACGCCGAGAGGTATTCGAGTACGTCCGGCTCCTTCCCGGGCGCGGCGTCGCCGAGCGCGCGGACGAGCGGCCGGAAGAACAGCCGGAACAGCCGGCCGTACAGCGATCCGTCCTCGACGCGGGCGTAGTACCCCTTCGAGAAGGAGTAGCCGCGTCCCAGCGGGAACAGCAGCCGGTTGACGAACGCCGGCGAGTACGTCTTCGTGTCGGCGTCGTGGACGACGACGAACTCCTCGTCGAGCGCGCGTCCCAGCGCGAGCCACACGTCGCGGCCCTTGCCCCGCTCGCCGTCGAGGCCCCGCGCGTCGAGCAGCGACGCGAGCCGGGGACCGTCACACCACAGCGTCTCGACGTCGAGGTCGAACCCGTCGAGCCAGTCCGCGAACGGCCCGGCGCGGTCCGCGGACGCCCGCAGCGGAACGATCACCCGGGCGGGGTCGACGGTCTCCAGCGTCGAGAGCACCCGGTCGGCCGCGAGCGTCCCGTACTCGCGTTCGGTCATCGGCACGACGACCGCCGCGCGGTCCGTCGGGGCGTCGGGCCCGTGGTCGGTCAACGCGTGAAGGGTGGTCACGCGCTCCTGAACGTACTCCATTTACCGATCACACGGGCGGGACGCCCAAAACAGGTGCGGTAGCGCCGACCGGTTCCGGGGTCTCTGCCGGGCGTCTCGGGCCGGACGGCTCCGGGCGTCCGCGGGACGCGTCAGGCCGCTCGCGTCGCGCCAGCCGCGCCGCCGGGGACGCGCCCGAGCCGGTACAGCACCGCGTACGCGGCGACGAGGACCGCCAGTCCGCCGGCGAGCGCGAGGAAGACGGCGTCGTAGGTCGCGCCAGCCTCGATCGCCTCGCCGACGACCCACGAGCCGGCCGCCTGCGCGGACATCATTCCGGCGGAGAACATCGCGTACGCCGACGCGCGGGACTCGTCGGGCAGCGACGCGAGCAGGTACGTGTCGCCGGCCGGGAACAGCATGTGGATCGCGAAGCCGACGACGACGCTCGCCGCGATCACCGCCGCCAGCCCCTCGGCGACCACGACGAGGACCACGCCGCCGACGAACGCCGTGACGATGCCGAGCAGGTACGGGACGTGCGGGAGCCGGTCGGCGAGGTCGCCGGAGACGAGGAACGCGGGCACGCCGGCCGCGAATATCACGGTCAGGAGGTTTCGCGCGGTCGACCGCGGCAGGTCCTTGTCGATCATGTACAGCTCGTAGAAGTTGAACAGCCCCTGCCAGACGAAGCTCGTGAGTCCCATCAGCACGACGCCGGCGAAGATTAGCTTCCACTCGCCGCGGGCGGCCCCGAGGAAGTCGGTGTCGCCCGCGCCGGCGTCCGGGAGGTCGGTCCGCTTCGCGAGCGCGACGAACACGACCGTGCTGGCGGCCGCGGCGACCGCCAGCCCGTAGAACGCGTACCGCCAGTCGTACCACAGCGCGACGGTGACCGCGGGCGCGGCGACGACGGCGGCGAGCTGGCTCGCCATGCCGTGAACGCCCATCACCCGCCCGACGCGCTGGGGGAACAGCTCCGCGATGAAGGGGTTCGCGGCCACGAAGTAGACGCCGGACGCCAGCCCGATCGCGAAGGCGGCGACCATCAGCGCGAGCACGCTCGGCGCGAGCGCGACGCCGAGCGCGCCGGCGGTCAGCATCCCGCCGGAGACGAGGATCACGCTGCGGCGCGTGAACCGCGTGAGCGCCCACCCCGCCGGCAGCCGCGGGGCGGCCGAACCGAGCCACGCGAGCGTGACGATGAGACCGGCGGTCCCCTCGCCGATTCCGAACTCGCCGATGAACTGCCCCACGAGGGGCGCGAACACGACGCGCGCGAAGTTGACGAGGAAGACGATGGCGCAGAGCGATCCGAACAGCCGGGTCCGTGACACGGCGGCGATTCCGCGCGCCCGGGCACAAGCGTTGCGAAAGCGACCGGACGCCCGCGTCGCGAGGGCGGCCGAGCGCGACCCCGCGGACCCTTCCGCCGCCGCGGCGACGGCGTCGCCGCGTCTGGCGTCGATTTCGGCTGACGCGTCAGACCGATGTCGTACAGGGTTTTTATCCGCCCCCACGACAAACCCCGAGTATGAAATCTACGCGCAAGGGGCTCCGCGACGGCGACCTTGTCAAGGACACTTACGAGCGGCTCAACTGCGCAGACTGCGATCAGGTACTGAAAAAGGAGAACGACCCCGACGAGGTGTTCTCGGTCCGGATCTGTCCGGAGTGCGGTGCCCGATTTAAGGAGCTTCGCTGACCGACCTTCCCCGCCCGCCGTCGCCCTCTCTCCTCCTCTGTCGCCCCGGTTTCCCTCGCCCGCGAGTCGACCGCCCCCGCTCCCGAGTCGACCGCCTTCGCCCGCGAGCGCTCACGGCTCGAACGCGGCCGCGACCGACTCCGTCACCGTCCGCGCCTCACGCGCGACCGTCTCGATCCACCGGTACTCGGTGAACGCCTCGACCGTCGAGCGCGCGCCTCGCTCCTCCGCTGCGAGCGCGCCGTCCGGCTCCTCGAACAGCGGGAGGAACTCCGCCGCCAGCCACCGCCCCAGTGGGTTCTCGCTCGCGGCGAGCGCCGTCGCCGACTCGATCGCCGCGTTCCGCGCCGTGCCGACCGCCGCGGCGTCCGCCGGGAACATCGTCTCGCCGTCCTCGATCCGCGACGCGACGGCGTCGAGCGCCCGGAACCGAACGCGCGCGAGGACGGTTCTGGTGAGCGCGGTCGCCGGGTGGTCCGGCTCGTAGTCGTCGACCGGCACCGGGTCGAACCGGAGGTCCTCGAACGTCCGGTAGGCCGCGGTCGAGAGCAGCGAGACGCTCGGCGCGTCGACCGGCACGGGCCGCTCGTCGAGGAACGCCTCGTCGCCGGGGTTCGACAGGATCCGGTCCGTCTCCTCGCCGTGGAGTTCGCGGAGCCGGTCGCCGACCTCGGCCCCGATCCGCTCCGCCTCGCGCCGGAGCGGTTCGGCGACCGACACCGGCTCGGCGAGCGAGGCCCGATACCGGTCGCGGAGGTATCGGCCCGCCTCGACGTACGACTGGACCCGCTCGACGTCGCCGACCGACTCGCCCGTCCGGATCGGGTTCGCCCGGTCGCCGGGACCCGCGTTCCCGCCGACCAGCGTCCGCCGCCGCGACTCGTCGTACCAGCGCTCGACCGGCCCGTACACCGCGGCACCGGCGAGCGGATCGGACGCGGACCCGGGCAGCGTCTCCAGCGCGTCGGACACCCGCCGCCGGACCGTCCCGATGTCGAAAGCCACCGATTCGGGGTCGCCATCGACGGTCACGCCGGCCCACGTGCCGACGGCGGTCGCGGCGTGGTCCCGGGCCGTCGCGTACCGCTCGGCCGCCCGCAGCGGGACGAGCGGTTCGTCCGGTTCCGGCAGCGCCTCGCGGGCCGCCGCCCGCTGCGTCTCGATCCGCTCGCGTATCTCGCCGTTCGGGAGCGTCTCCGCGGTCAGCGGCTCGGGGATCGGAGCGAGGAGTCGGTCAACCCGGTCGGCGAACGCGTCCGTGACCGCCGGCTCCACGTCGACCGGGACGAGCCGCGGCCGCTCCGGGATCGGTTCGTCGAACTCGCGCGGGATCGCGTCGACGTCGAGCGACGGCGGAGCGTTCCAGAACCGCGGCCGGCTCCCGATCCCCGAGCAGCCGGCAAGCGCGCCGAGGGCGACGGCACCCCCGGCCGCGAGCGCGCCGCGCCGGGTGAGCCGGTCCGTCACGGGGAGTCACCTCCCGACCGGTCGTCGGTCTCACCGAGCGCCGTCTCGTTTCCGGGGACGGTCGCGTTCGCGTCGATCACCGCGTAGTCGGTCTCCGTCCGCCGACACGGCGTGCGGCCGCTCGCGCCGCTGCGCGTGAGCCGGCCGTCGAGCGCGACCGGTAGCCGGAATATCAGCGCGAGCGCGACTCGCGTGCCGGCCTCGCACGCCTCGTCCGGCGGTCGAAGCTCGCGACAGTACTCGTACTCGACGCGGCCGGGATCCCACGACACCGAGTGAATTTCGAGGCGCTGACACGACTCGACGCCGGCGCGCGCGACGTACACCGTCTCCGCGTCGAAGTCCGTCCCGTCGAGGAACGAGCGGAGCCGCGAGCGATCGGCGTCGGCGACGCCCTCGGCGACCAGCAGGTCGGCCGCCCGGTCCGCGCTCGTGACGAGTTCGCGTCCGATCGAGATCGGCTCGCCCTCTTCGTCCGTCTCGCTCCCGTCGACGAGGACTGCGTCGCCGTCCGGGTTCCGAATCTTCAACACGGTCGGATCCGGGTCTATGCCGGAGACCTGTCGCTGGACGGACTCGGACGTCGGCTCGCCCGCGCCGCCGAGACAGCCGGCGAGCGCGCCGACCGAGAGGCTACCGAGGAGGGCTCGTCGCGTCGGGGGCATGCGACCGGCTTGAATCGGTCCCGATAAACCTCTTGTGGCGTCCGGTCAGCGGCGACGCCGCGGCGTCGCGGCTGCCGTCCGGTCACTCGAAGACGGCGTCGAACGCCGACGCGCCGAGCGGGTCGAAGGTGCCGGCGGCGACGTTCTCGCGGACGTGGTCGGGGTCGGTCGTCCCGACGAGCGACGAGGTGACGCCCGGGGCGCTCCGCGCGAAGTTGAGCGCCCGTTGGGCCGGCGTCTCCCCCGCGAGCGTCGCGTCGACGTCGGCGGGGATCGCACCCTCGACCGCCAACTCGCCCTGTCCGATGCTCGCGCTCGTCACGACGGAGAGCCCGGCCTCGTGAGCGAACTCGAGCGTCGAGACGGGGCTCTCGGCGTCGAAGTCCGGCGGCGCGGGCTGATTCCGGCGGGTGAACGCGTCCGCCATCGCGACGTTGAAGGGCAGCTGGATCGCCTCGAACCCGTGGTCGTCGTCGGGGCCGACCGCCTCGCCGGCGCGCTCGGCCCGCGAGAGGACCTCCGCGAGCGAGAGATACGCGTCGTCGCCCTCGGGCACGCGGAACGCGTCCCACGTCGCGACCCCGTAGGCCCCGATATCGCCCGCGGCGCGCCGGCGTTCGAGGGTATCGAAGGCGGCTTCGAGCCGGTCGTACACGTCCTCGCGCGACCGGACGGCGAGCTGCGTCTCCGGGTTGTGGACGTAGTAGCAGTCGACGGAGTCGAGGCCGAGGCGGTCGAGCGAGCGGTCGAGCGACCACTCTAAGAACTCGGGCGTCATCGCGTGCGCGCCGTTCGCGAGGTCGTCGGAGTCGACGATCCCGGGGTCGACGAACCGCTCGCGGACGTACGCGCTCGGGTCGGTCGGGCGCTCACCGTCGAACGGGAGGAAGCCCCCCTTCGTCGCGACGATCACGGACTCGCGGTCGACGGGCACGTCCCGGAGCGCCTCGCCGACGACGCGCTCGGCGCGGCCGCAGCGGTAGTTGGCCGCGGTGTCGACGTGGTTCTCCCCAGAGCGGAGCGCCAGTCCGATCGCCTCGCGCGAGGCCTCGTCGACGGCGGGCGTCGGTTCGCCGAGGTACGTCCCGATCCCGACGCTGGAGACGACGCCCGGGCCGAACCGCCGGAAGTACGTCCGCCCGAAGGCGTCGCCGAACCGGTTCCGGTACCCCCAGAGGGCCTCGCGAGTCGCCATACGCCGGGATACTCGGTTCGCGGGTAAAAGTCGCGCGGGAGGTCGCTTCGCGCCGTTGGCGGTGGGCCCGACGGCTGGTCGTGGGACATTTATCCGATCTTTGGGACAGACTATTTATATATGCCACACAAACCAATATCTATGTCAGTGGAAACGGATTCACACGGACGGCTGTACCTGTCCTCGGAACTGAGGCGGAAATACGGCGAGCGATTCCACGTGGTCGGGTACGAGGATCGCCTCGAACTCGTCCCCATCGACGAGAACCCGCTCGAAGCGATCCGGGAGGCCGCCGGCGACGCGTTCGAGGGCGAGTCGATAGCGGAACTCCGTGACGGCGTTCGCGAGCAGGCGAAACGGGACGCCGAAGCGGGATTCGACCGAGGAAGGGGTGCGGCGGAGGACGGCGACGCATGACCGCGTACGTCGAGACGGACTACCTCCTCGCGCTCGCCAAGGACTCGGATTGGCTGAAAGACCGGGCGGAGGAGACGTTGGAGGCGCGCGATGTCGTCACCTCCACGTACTCGTACCTGGAGCTGCTGCTCATCGGTGAGCGCCACGAGTTCGACTACGTCACACTGTTCGCGAACATGCTCGAAGTCGTCCCCGTCGAGACCGACGAGGAACGTCAAATCGTGCTCAAGGCCGTGAAGTACTTCGAGGACGGGATGACCGCGTTTGATTCCTTCCACGCTGCCACCGCCGAGAGTCGAGGCCATCCCGTGTTGAGTTCCGACAAAGCCTACGAGAGCGCCGACCCCGAGCGGATTCCGTTGGAACCGACTGACGACGAGTGAGTCCGTTCGAGAGATCGGAGGGTCCCCGACACGAAGCCACCTCGCCGACGCGGACCCCGTCACGCGAGCGTCAGACGCGCGCACGACGCAACGACTATACGGATTCCTCCTGTCACTCGTAGTAATGGCCTCGCTCACCGACCACTTGGCGGACCTCGTCGCGGACGTGGACGCCACTCTGCTGTTCTCCCCGACGAACTCCTTCTACGACCGGTTCGCGGACGACGGGGTCGACGTCGTCGTCGTCGCGCCCGAGAACGACGTCGACGCCGAGACGTTCGTCGAACTCCCCCTCCCGTTCGACAACGTCAAAGACCGGATCCGGTTCGGCATCGAGGGCGCGATGGACGAGGGCCTCCTCTCGGAGGGCGACGAGGTCGCCTGCGTCGTCTCCGTCTTCGACGGCGGCTCGGACGCGGTGATCCGCGTCACCGTCGACGAGACGATCCACACCGGGATCTACGACCTGTTCGCCAACTCCCGGGCGGAGCCGAGCGTCATCCGCGACGTGTTCGAGGTCGCGATCGAACTCGGACAGAAGGGACAGAAGGGGAAGCCGGTGGGCGCGCTGTTCGTCGTCGGCGACGCGGGGAAGGTGATGAACAAGTCGCGGCCGCTGAGCTACAACCCCTTCGAGAAGTCGCACGTCCACGTCGGCGACCCCATCGTGAACGTAATGTTAAAGGAGTTCTCGCGGCTGGACGGCGCGTTCGTCGTCTCCGACTCCGGGAAGATCGTCTCGGCGTACCGCTACCTCGAACCCGCCGCCGAGGGCGTCGACATCCCGAAGGGACTTGGCGCGCGCCACATGTCCGGCGCGGCGATCACCCGCGACACCAACTCGACGTCGATCGTGCTCTCCGAGTCGGACGGTCTCGTCCGGGCGTTCAAGGCGGGCGAACTCGTCCTGGAGATCGATCCGGAGGAGTACTGACCGATGCCCCCGGCCCAGTTCGCCGTGCCCGAGTTCCTCCTCGCCGTCCCGTATCGGATCTGGCTGGCGCTCGCCGTGCTCGCGCTCGGGCTCGTGTTGGCGTACCTCACCGGGGTGATCAACCGCCGGCTGCTCAAACGCGCGGGCGTCCCGGAGGTCATCGAGGGGACGGCCTTCGAGCGGACGGCCCGCGAGTTCGACACCTCGACGGTGCGGATCGTCGCGAAGCTGTCGAGCTACTTCATCCTCGCCGTCTCCGTCATCGTCGCGCTCACGGTCGCGGACGTGAACTACCTCGAACAGTTCTGGTCCGGCGTCGCCGCCTTCCTCCCGCGGGTGTTCGTGGCGATTCTCGTGTTCATCGTCGGCGTCGTCGTCGGCGACAAGGTGGAGCTGCTCGTCGCCGAGCGGCTCCGGGGGATCAAGCTCCCCGAACTCGGCGTTCTCCCCTCGATCGCGAAGTACAGCGTGGTGTACGTCGCCGCGCTCATCGCGCTCGGACAGGTCGGCGTCCAGACGCTCGCGCTCATCGTGTTGCTCGCGGCGTACGCGTTCGCGCTCGTGCTGTTCGCCGCCCTCGCGACGAAGGACCTTGTCGCCTCGGCCGCGGCCGGCGTCTTCCTCCTCCTCCGACAGCCGTACGGCATCGGCGACGAGGTGCGGGTCGCCGGCGAGCGCGGCGTCGTTCAGGAGGTCGACCTGTTCGTCACGCACATCGAGACCGGCGGCGAAGAACACGTCATTCCGAACCACGCCGTGTTTCGCGACGGTATTGTGCTGATCCGGGAGTAGAACCGCCGAAGCCGTCGTCCACACCGATGCCCGTTCCACCGACAGCCGTTCCCACCGCGTGAAAGTCGTTGACACCATATAACACGGTGCGGCGGCAACGTCGAGACATGACCCCCGATACCGCGAGCGTCGCCTGCGACGGTTGGGACGAGAGCGAGTGCGAGGGGACGCCGCACTGTCCCCCGCGCTGTCCGCGCTTCGTCGACAAGCAGGGGGCGCGCTGGACGGTCCGACCGGCGGTCGACGCGGACGAACCCCGCCTCGTCGAGATGTACGAGCGGTTCGACCGGGGCGACCGCGCGCAGGGGCTTCCGCCCGTGAGCCGGCGGCGTCGCGTCGAGTGGGTCCGGTCGATGCTGGCCGAGGGGAACAACGTCGTCGCGGAGCGGGACGGCGCGGTGTTCGGGCACGCGATGTACACCCCTACCGACGCGCCGGTCCCCGAACTGGCCGTCTTCGTCCACCCGGACGCGCAGGACCGCGGCGTCGGGACGGAGCTGTGCCGGCACGTGATCGCCAACGCCGCCGCGGCCGACCGGGAGGGGATCGAACTCCACGTCGAGACCGGTAACCGCGCCGCTCGGTCGGTGTACGGGACGGTCGGGTTCGAGGTCGTCGAGCGGCGGGGGGACCTCCGGATGCGGCTCGACCTCGACGACTCGATTGCGACCGAGGTGCGCTGGCCGCCGCTCGCCCGCGAGGGACCGACGGAACCGCTCGTCGAGACGACGCCCGGCGGCTCCGGGGCCGGGCGGTCCCCGGCGGACGACTGACCGGCGGCGTCCGCTCGCATTTTCCCCGTCGCCACCGCAACCGTTAGGCCCCGCCGACCCCAGGGTACCGTAACCGTGGACGACGCCATCGAGTGGCTGCGCGAGCGCCCCTTCTACGAGGGACAGATCGCCGATCACCGGCGGCTCCCGGCCCGCGAGCCCGAGTTCGCCGACGTCGACCTCGAACCCCGGCTCGCCGACGCGCTCGCGGAGCGCGGGATCGACCGGCTGTACCGCCATCAGGCCGACGCGATCGGGGCGGTCCGCGGCGGCGACGACGCCGTCCTCGCGACCGAGACGGCGAGCGGGAAGTCGCTCGCGTACACCGTTCCCGCCTTCGAGGCCGCGATGGACCACGGCGGGCGGACGCTCTACATCGGCCCGCAGAACGCGCTGATCGCGGACCAGGAGGAGTCGCTCTCGGAGCTCGCGGCCGACCTCGGCTTCGGGAGCCGGGTGTCGGTCGACTCCTACACCGGGCGGCTCTCGCGGTCGGAGAAGCGCGACGTGCGCGACCGCCGCCCGACCGTCCTCCTCTCGAACCCGGACATGCTCCACTACGCGCTGTTGCCGTACGCCGGGCGGCTCTGGGACTGGTTCTTTTCCTCGCTGGAGTACGTCGTGATAGACGAGGTCCACAGCTACCGCGGCGTGTTCGGCTCGCAGGTCGCGCTGACGCTCCGCCGGCTCGCGCGGACCTGCGAGCGGTTCGGCTCCGCGCCGCAGTTCGTCTGCTGTTCGGCGACGATCAACAACCCCGTCGACCACGTCGCGACCGTTACCGGCCGCGACCCGGAGGGGATCGCCCTGATCGACGAGGACGCGTCGGGGCGCGGCCCGCGCGACTGGGTGCTGTGGAACCCGCCGGAGTACGACGACGACTGGGCCGAACGCGGGAGCGGCCGCCGGAAGTCGAGCCACACCGAGAGCAAACGGCTGTTCGTCGACCTCGTCACGGCGGGCCAGCAGACGCTGGCGTTCACCCGCGCGCGCCAGACCGCGGAGCAGTACGCGACCGACAGCGCCAGCGACCTCCGCGAGCGGGGCGAGCGCGACCTCGCCGGGAAGGTCGGCGCGTATCAGGCCGCCCTGACCGACGACCGCCGCCGCGAGATAGAGACCGACCTCCACGCCGGCGACCTCCGTGGCGTCTGGTCGACGAGCGCCCTCGAACTCGGCGTCGACGTGGGCGGGCTCGACGCCGTCGTCCTCGACGGCTACCCCGGCACGCGCATGTCCGCCCACCAGCGCGCCGGGCGCGCGGGCCGCGGCGACGACCCGGCCCTCGTCGTGATGGTCGGCGGCGAGGACCAGCTCGACCAGTACCTGATGCGCAACCCGAGCGACTTCTTCGACGCGCCGCCGGAGGACGCGATCTGCGACCCGGAGAACGGCCAGCTGATGCCCGGCCACGTCGCCTGCGCGGCCGACGAGAACTGGCTCTCGCCCGAGGACGAGCGCTTCTTCGGCGACTCGTTCCCGGGCGTCGTCGCGGACCTCACCGACGAGGGGGTGCTGAACAGGCGCGAGGCCGCGAAGGGGACGCGGTGGGTTCACGCGGGCGGCTCCAGCCCGCAGCAGTCCGTGAACCTCCGTACCGCCGAGGAGCGCGAGATCTCGCTGATCGAGCGGTCGAGCGGCGAGACGGTCGCGACGCTCGGCTTCGCCGACGCGCTTCGCGACGCCCACCCGGGCGCGATCTACCACCAGCAGGGCCGCACCTACGAGGTGGTCGAACTGGACCTCGACCGCGACGTGGCCGAACTCCAGCAGTCGTGGGCGGACTACTACACGCAGGTGCGCTCAGACAAGGACATCGTCGTGAACGACGACCTCGACGAGCGCGCGCTCTCCGCGCGCCCCGACGTTCCGGTCCGCTTCGCCGACGTCACGGTGACCGAGCAGATCACGGGTTTCGTGCGGAAGGACGCCGCCACCGGGGAGTCGCTCGGCGAGTCGACGCTCGACCTCCCCGAGACGACGCTGCGGACGAAGTCGCTGTACTTCCCGGTCCCCGAGGACGTCGAGCGCGAGATGCGGGCGCTGGGGGACCCACTCGACGGGGACGACGAGGCGGCGGGCGCGGCGAGCGCGGAGACCGACGGCGGCGGCCCGGTCGACGACGATTCGGCCGTCTCCAACGACGACGGCGGCGAGCCGATCCCGGGCGGCGAGTACGCCTTCAACGGCGGAATCCACGCCGCCGAACACGGTATTATCTCGCTTTTCCCGTTCCACCTGCTGTGCGACCGCGCCGACGTCGGCGGCATCTCGACGCCGCACCACCCTCACACCGACGGGCCCGCCGTCTTCGTCTACGACGGGTATCCCGGCGGCGTCGGACTCACGCGCCGCGGGCACGGTCGGATCGAGGAGCTGATGACCCGCACCGCCCGGCTCATCGACTCCTGCGACTGCGAGGGGGGCTGTCCGGCCTGCGTCCAGTCGCCGCACTGCGGCAACGGGAACGACCCGCTGGCGAAAGCGCCCGCCGTCAGCCTGCTCGAATCGCTCACCGGGACGCGAACCGACGGGTGAGGTGACTGCCCCGTCGATCCCGGTGAGGTTGCCCCCTCGATCCCGGTGGTTTCACGGTGGACGCGCCCGTGTCGATCCCATGGAGCTGTTCTGGCACCGGCGGGACCTCAGAGTCGCCGACAACGTCGGGCTCGCGGCCGCGACCGGGGCGGAAGCCGAGACCGGCGACGACACCGATCGGGGACCGGCCGCGCCCGTCTTCGTCTTCGATCCAGACGTCCTCGACCACGCGAGCGACGTGCGGGTCCGCCGCCTGCTCGACGGACTCGCCGCGCTGCGCGACGACTACCGCGAGCGCGGGAGCGACCTGCTCGTCGCCCGCGGCGATCCCGAGACGGTCCTCCCGCGGCTCGCGGACGCCCTCGACGCCGAGCGCGTCGTCTGGAACCGCGACTACTCCGGGCTGGCCCGCGAGCGCGACGCGGGCGTGCGGCGCGCGCTCGACGCGGTCGATGTCGAGCGCGAGGCGCACCACGACGCGATCCTCCACGACCCCGACGCGATCCGGACGAACGCCGGCGACCCCTACTCGGTGTACAGCTACTACTGGAAGAAGTGGACCGACCGCGCGAAGGACGACCCGCGGCCCGCGCCGACCGCCGAGGGACTCGTCGAGGCCGACGCGCTCGCGGCCGCGGTGGGGTCCGAGGCCCGCGCGGACGGGGGCGCTGCGGTCGAGCGGGTCGCCCTCGGCGACCTCCCGACCTCCGCCGACCTCGGCTTCGCGGAGCCGGACGCCGAGGTCGGCCCGGCGGGCACGGCGGCCGCTCGCGAGCGGCTCTCGGCGTTCCTCGACGAGGCGGTGTTCGCCTACGAGGCCGACCGCGACTACCCGGCGAAGGACGCGACCTCCCGGCTCTCGGCGTTCCTGAAGTACGGCGAGGTCGGCGTCCGGGAGGCGTACGCGGCGACCGCGGAGGCGATGGCCGAAGCCGAGTCCGACGCCCGCCCCGACGACGCCTCCGAGCAGGTCGAGGAGTTTCAACAACAGCTCGCGTGGCGGGAGTTCTACACGCAGGTGCTGTTCCACAACCCCGAGGTGGTGACGGAGAACTACAAGGCGTACGAAGAGGAGATTGCGTGGCGCGACGACCCCGAGGAGATCGCCGCGTGGAAGCGCGGCGAGACGGGCTACCCGATCGTCGACGCCGGCATGCGACAGCTCCGCGAGGAGGCGTTCATGCACAACCGCGTGCGGATGATCGTGGCCTCGTTCCTCACGAAGGACCTCCTCGCGGACTGGCGACACGGGTATGAACACTTCCGAGACCGGCTGGCCGACCACGACACCGCCAACGACAACGGCGGGTGGCAGTGGGCGGCCTCGACGGGGACCGACGCGCAGCCCTACTTCCGTATCTTCAACCCGATGACGCAGGGAGAGCGCTACGACCCAGACGCGGAGTACATCGCCGAGTACGTCCCGGAGCTGCGCGGCGTCGACCCGGAGATCGTTCACGGCTGGCACGAGCTGTCGCCGACCCAGCGCGCGAACGCCGCGCCCGACTACCCGGCACCGATCGTCGACCACTCTGAGCGTCGCGAAGAGGCGTTAGCGATGTACAAGCGGGCGCGCGGCGAGGACCCGGAGGAGTAGTCCGCGATCGAACGGCAGCGCCGTCCCGGTCCGGGTTCACTCGGTCGCCCGCGCCTCGGCGACCGCGTTCACCAGCCCGCTCACGGGGAACGCGTCGTCGTAGTCGTAGGACGCAAAGACGGCGTCGTATCGGTCAGAGGGAAACAGGAAGACGATCACGTCGTCGAAAAACAGGGTCTGTGCGTTGTACCGGCTCTCGCCGATGAGCTCCTTGAAGTCGTCGCCGGTGATCTGGTTTGACATCACCAGCTGGTACGCCTCGTCGAGGTCGCGGTCCGAGTAGACGCCCTCCACGTCCTCGCGCACGTGTTCGACCTCGAACGAGACGCTCCGCAGGTCCGCGACGACGCGGGGGGTGGGCCCGTCGAACGCCAAGACGGCCTCGGAGATGGGTGACATACCGACGTTGTTTTCACGCCTGTCTTGATAAGTAGACCGTCCCGCCGCGGCGGTAGCGCGCTCTGACGCCCCGCTCCGGCCGGAACCGCGCGTCGCGCCCTCAGAACAGCGCGTCGCTCTCGTCGAGGACGCGCGCGGGACCGCCGACCTCCCAGACGTCGGTGTCGATGCCGACCTCCGCGATCCGGGACTCAACCTCGTCGACGTGGTCCGCGAGCGTGTTGACGTACACCGAGGCTCCGGTGTCCGTCGAGAAGTAGACGGGGACGCCCGACTCCCGGAGTTCGCGGACCGCGTTGAACACGGCGATCGTCTCCGGCTGCCAGTACACCCAGCCCGACGGGCCGGTCATCGTCGTGGCGGTCAAAGACAGCGAGTCGTGTTCGGCCGTCTCGAAGATCCGATCGAACTCTCCCTCGCGGAGCGCGTCGGTCATCTCGACCAGCTGGTCTTGGACGTGGGCGGTCCGCGCCTGCATCATGTGGCTCGCGGCCGCCTCGCGGTGCGCTTCCTCCGTCTCCTTGTACGCGGGGACGTGCGCGGCGACGATCCGGAGGTCCTCCTCGGGGTCGAAGCCGTCCCCGCTCACGCCCACGTCGAGTCGGTGAGACCGGCAGTCCTCGTCGTTGAGTCCGGCGTCGAGCCGCGAGTACGCGCCGGTGACTGCGCGGGCCGCCGAGGAAGAGCCGCGGCGGGCGATAGTCGAGACCTCGGGGAGCGAGCGGTCGAGACCGGCGGCCTCGACGAGAGCGAGCGCGGCGGCCGCGAATCCGGACGACGAGGAGCCGAAGCCGATGTTCGACGGGAAGGAGTTCTCGCTTTCCAGCCGTACGGCGGCGTCGACGCCGGCCAGATCGCGGACGTGGTCGACGACCATGTCGATGCGCTCGGCCGCCCGGCCCCCCACCTCCTCGTCGCCGATGACGTAGACGTCCTCGCTCGCGTCGGGCTGCCACTCGACGGTGGTCGTCGTCGCGGTCGGCGCGGTACAGAGGCTGATGCTGTCGTGGTACGGGAGCCGCAGTTCCTCGTCGCGCATCCCGTGGTACTTGACGAGCCCCTGGATCGGGTGGGCTCGCGCGGTGGCCTTGCCGGTCATGTCTCGGGAAGCGTCCGGCGGGGGATTAGTCGTTGCGATGGGCGGGAGACGGGAGGGACTCCCGCTTCGAACGCTCAGTACGTCTCGACGTCGAGACGTTTTCGTCAGTCCCGAGAGCGCGACCGGCCGTCCTCGACGAGAGATTCCAGTTCGTCCGCCTCCTCTTCGGAGAGAATCCCGGCGACCTCCGTCCACGATCGCTCGCCCGCGATCCGCTTGACGACGTCCGAAAACGACTCTCCCTCTCGCTTGTGGGACTTGAGTCGCTCGTACGCCTCCTCGTCGAGCGAGATTGTTTCCTCCGCCATGTTACTCACGGTCGCCTGTACTCTGTAATATATTTGAGGGTTAGATCGGTTCGATATCCCACACTGAGAGTACTATGGCTGCCCTCTCTTGCCCTACTCTGATTTGCCTAACAGCAGGTAGATCACGACCACCAGCAATATCACGTCCAGTCCCGCGATCACCGCGAGTGGCGTGCCGAACCCCCACTGCCACGCCCACTCGCTGCCTCGGTCCTTCGCGTCTTCATAAATCCACCTGCCGAGCGTCGCCCAGAGGACGAGCAGCGCCGCCAATAGGAGCAGTTCGTCGCGGGCGACGGTGACGCCCGGCGGGAATTAATACGTCGGTATCTGTGCGACGGAGGGCACGGAGAGCATCGACGAGCGCGTCTTCACGCGCCGTTTATAAAAAACCGGAACCGGTGGGTCGCCGTCGTTCGCGTGTGTTTCTCGCCTTCCGTCCCCGCGACGGCGACGCGTTCGAGGGGAACCCTTTTTGCCCGGTCGGCGGGTACTCCGCGCCATGACCGAGTACACCGTCGAGTTCGTCGGCACCGGCGAGACGATCGAGGTGGCCGACACGGAGACGATCCTCAGCGCCTGCTTCGACGAGGGGATCGCCCAGGAGTACTCCTGTCGCGTCGGTATGTGTCTCGCCTGTTCCGCGGAGATCGTCGACGGCGAGGTGACCCAGCCCGCGGCCCGCGGGCTCACCGACGAGGAGGCGGAGAAGTACGCGCTCACCTGTATGGCCCGCCCGCAGTCGGATCTTACGCTCGACCGCGGGAAGTACCCGCCGAGCATCGAGAACGACGCCGCGACCCCCGCCGAGGACGGCGACGGCGCAGCCGCGGACGACGACTGAAGAACTGATCGGTCCGTTCCGTTCCAGCTAGAACCCCCTCCGTCAGTCGACGCCACGCGAGACGCGGCGGGCGTCAGTCGAGTTCGGCCTCCAGCGCCGGGTGGCGGTTCGTCGTGGGGAGCCGAGAGTCGACGAGCTGTTGACACGCGTTCACGAACTCGGCGTCGCCGATCTCGCCACAGAGGACGTGGGTGTCCGCTTCGGTGGTGACGTACACGTCGATCACGTCGCGGTCCGAGCGCGACAGGAGGTCGTAGGCGGTGTTCCACCCGCCGATCACGAACACGGACAGGAAGGCCGCGAGCCCGATTTCGCGCGGGCTCTCGACGCGTCCCTGATAGACGAGAAGAACCGTCCCGACGGTGAGGACGAGCGAGAGGACGAGGAAGAACAGTCCGAGGAACGTGTGGCGGCGAAGGCCGTCGTTCCGGTCGAACTCGACGCCGTTCACGTCGCCGACGGGAACCGACACCGCGGCGGTCTCACCGGCCCGCGTGTACGTGAGCTCCCCGTCGGACGCGGCGAACACCGTCGTGTTCTCGGCGTCGACGACGTACTCGTCGACGTGCGCGTCCGTTTCGAAATCCAGTGTGGGCATCGGGTCTCGTGAGAACACCTCTCAGTCTCCATATACGTACCTTTCGTTACCTGTCCGGCTTCCGGAGGCCTTTCACTCGTGGGATTCCGCCGTCGCGTCCGCTTACATCGCGACTGCGACGACGTTGAACAGGACGAGCGAGCCGACGGGCGCACCGAGAGCGCTCGCGACGGCCCACCGGGGGTGTTCGCGACGGAGCCGCCCGGCGAGACCGTAGGGCACGCCCAGTCCGACCGTGAGCGCGAGGAACATCGCGACATCCCTGACGAATTTAGCGGCAGCACCCGGATAGCCGCCGGGCGTCCCCATCGTCGCTAAGAACCCGACGAAGATTGTGACGGCGACGCCGAACGCTCCCCAGACAGTCAAGAGCGCGATTTCCCACCAGACGACCGATCGACCCAGTCCGACGTACGCGACCAGCGAGATCGCGAGCGGGAGGATGAAGACGGCGAAAAGCTCGACGTTCGCGCTCCGAAACGAGGTCCCCGGAACGTTCTCGAAGGCGAGGAGGACGACTCCGAGAACGAGCAGTCCCAGCAGGATACCCGACACCGTCCGACTACCGAGCGTTCGCGTGGAGGGGCTCATGCGCAGACTTCGCTGTCGAGAGGATATATACTTTCTTGCGAACCGTTCGATGCGGGTCGAAACGGTGGCCCCGCCCCCCGCTCAGTACGGCACCGCGTACAGCGCGACCGCGAGGAACGGGATCAACGCGATCAGCATCGCGATGGCGTAGCCGAACATCTCGCGGGCTTTGACGTTCGTGATCGCGAGCAGCGGCAGCGCCCAGAAGGGGTTCAGCAGGTTCGTGTGCGCGTCGCCGACCGCGTACGCGATGGTGGCCTGCCCGTAGGGGACGCCGAGTCCCTCGGCGGCCTGAAGCACCGACGGGCCGACGACGAGCCACTCGCCGCCGCCGGAGGGGACGAACAGGTTGGCGACGGAGCCGACGATCCACGCGATCACGGGGTACGTCGCCGCCGTCGACACGTCGAGTAACCCCTCGGCGAGCAAAAGCGCCAGCCCGGAGTCGGCCATGATCCCCTGGATGCCGGCGAAGAAGGGGAAGAGTAGGACGATGCCCGCCGCCGCGCCGGCCGCCTCGTTGAACCGGTCGCGGTAGTACGCCGGGCGCTGGTAGATCAGCAGGCCGGCGAAGAGGAAGCCGAAGTTGACGGCGTTCAGCGTGAACGCGCCGAGGCCCTGCCCGGCGAACTGGACCGCGAGGATGGCGACGCCAGAGAGCGCGACCAGCCCGCCGATGATCCGGCTGTTGTTCATCCGCTCGGCGGGGACGTCGTCGACGTCGGCCGGCGGTTCGTCGACCGGGTCCGCGGCCTCCGCGGCGTCGGTTCCGCCGTCGGTGGCCGCGTCGTCCGCCGCGCGCCCCCCATCCGTTGTCGAATCAAACAGCTCCGCCTCGTCGACGTACTCCGTGATCCCCTTCGCGCGGCCTCCCGAGGGGGCGAGGACGTACAGCACGGCGCTCGCGAAGACGATCGAGAGGGCAGTGAGCGTGAGCGCGTACGGGTGGAAGATGGTCTCGGCGGCCGGCACCGTCGACGTGAGGAACTCGAAGCCGGTCCCCTCGCCGATGTTGTTCGCGTCGGTCAACTGGAGCGGCGCGGACCCGGAGATGCCCCAGTGCCAGGTCAGTCCGAGCCCCATGTACCCGGCGACCGCGAGCAGCGGATAGTGGACGTCGATCCCCTTGCGGTGCGCGACCTTCCCCATCTCGCGGGCGAAGATGGCACCCATAATGAGGCTGAAGCCCCAGTGGACCCACGCCAGCGACATCGAGATGAACCCGACGAACGCGGCCGCCTGCGCGCCGGAGTTCGGTATCTCGGCGAGCCGCTGGAGGATCGCGTTCACCCGCGGGTGGTACGCGATGACGAACCCGGTCATCAGGATGAGCACCATCTGCATCGAGAAGCCGAGGAACGCCCAGAACCCGCCGTACCAGAACTCCAACAGTTCCACCGGTCCCGAGTCGGTGGCCAGCAGTCCGGCCCCGTAGACGATATACGTCAATAGAATGGCGAAGACGAACGGACTCGGCATCCACCGTTCGACGATCTCAGATATTCGGAACCCGACACGTTCGATGACTCCGGCCTCGCTACTCGCTGCCATACGCTCCGTATCCAGTATCCTACAGCATAAATAATGGGATACGGTCGTAACGGCTGACAGGTCGCCGGCGGTGCCGACAGCGGAGGCCAGCGGGGCGTCCTCACTCGACCCGCTCGAACCGGTGTCGGACCACGTCCGCGTCGTCGTCCCAGTCGAAGCTCCCGCCGTGCGCCTTGACCATTCGCTCCTTGTACGCCGAAAGCGACGGCGACCCCTCGCGTTTCGCGTCCGCGTCCGTCATGTCGCCGAGCGTGCGCTCGGTCACCTCGGTCAGTTCGAAGGCGACGCCGTCGATCTCGAAGGTGTCGCCCTCGTCGCCGTACCGGTTCCCGCGGTGGAGCTGCGTCACCTCGCCGTCGAGGGCCGCCTGCTTCACGCGGTCGTTCGGCAGCAGGTCGGCCGGATCGTTTTCGGACATGACCGTCCGTTTGTGCCGCGAACGCTTAGGCGCGACGGCGAGCGCGGACTCGGACCGGGGCCGCGACCACCCGAATTACGGATCTCGAAACCGCCGCCTCGGCGGTGTTCACGTCCGTGAATATCGGTTTCGCGTTCCGAGCCGAGGGATTCAAGATACTGCCGATGCCCTTCTCGGATGATGCGACAGGACCACCTCATCACCGCGACCCAGCTCTCGCGGGATGACATCGAGACCGTACTCGACCGGGCCCGAGCGGTCGCCGACGACCCGGCCGCCTACGCGGACCGGCACGCGGGCCGCGTGCTCGCGCTCTGCTTTTTCGAGCCGAGCACGCGCACCCGAATGAGCTTCGACAGCGCGGCCAAACGTCTCGGGATGAACACCATCGACATGGGCGACGTCGACTCCTCGTCGGTCTCGAAGGGCGAGTCGCTGTCTGACACCGTCCGCGTCATCGAGGGGTACGCGGACGCCATCGTCCTCCGGCACCCCAGCGAGGGCGCGGCGACGCTGGCCGGCGAGCGCGTCGACGTCCCCGTGGTCAACGCGGGCGACGGCGCGGGCCAACACCCCTCCCAGACGCTCCTCGATCTCCACACCATCCGCGAGGACCACGGGCTCGACGACCTCACGATCGGGATCATGGGCGACCTGAAGTACGGGCGGACGGTCCACTCGCTGGCCGCCGCGCTGACGAACTTCGACGTCAACCAACACTTCATCAGCCCCGAGTCGCTGCGGCTCCCGCGGTCGGTCCGGTTCGACCTCCACGAGACGGGCGCGCAGGTCCGCGAACACGAGGAGCTCGAACCCGTCCTCGACGAACTCGACGTGCTGTACGTCACCCGGATCCAGAAGGAACGGTTCCCGGACGAAAACGAGTACCACCGCGTCGCGGGCGAGTACCAGATCGATGCCGACACCCTCGCGGACGCGCCCGACGACCTCACCGTGATGCACCCGCTCCCCCGCGTCGACGAGATCGCGCCCGACGTCGACGAGACCGACCACGCGCGCTACTTCCAGCAGGCGCACAACGGGGTCCCGGTGCGGATGGCGCTGCTCGACACGCTCATGGAGAACGCCGAGGCCGCCGAAGGCATGGAGGTAGACCGATGAGCGAGCACGAACTCCGCGTCTCGAAGATCCGCGACGGCACCGTCATCGACCACGTCGAGGGCGGACAGGCGCTGAACGTCCTCGCGATCTTAGGCATCGACGGCTCCGAGGGGTTCGGCGTCTCGGTCGGGATGAACGTCCCCTCCGACCGCCTCGGGCGCAAGGACATCGTGAAAGTCGAGGACCGAGAGCTGTCGCAGTCGGAAGTCGACGTCCTGTCGCTCATCGCGCCCGAGGCGACGATCAACATCGTCCGCGACTTCGAGGTCGTCGAGAAGAACCGCGTCACCCGCCCGGACAGCGTGACGGGCGTGCTCTCCTGTCCGAACCGCAACTGCATCACCAACGCCGACGAACCGATCGAGACCCGGTTCGACGTCGTCGCCGACGGCGTGCGCTGCGACTACTGCGCGACGATCCTGCGCGCGGACATCGCCGACCACATCGACGTCTGAGACGATCCTCTCTCACTACGCGACGCCTCGCGCTCTCCGCGACCGTCTCGCACTCCGGTAGATTTTAGCGCCCGCCGCCCGACGTGGGAGACATGAGCAAGAAAGCCAAGCTCGTCCTCGTGCTGTCGCTCGTCGCGCTCGCGTACTTCCTCTTCGCCGGCGACAAGCAGCCGGTCGAAGTCGAGTAACCGCGCCGCTCCCTCCGAGAGCCGCATCGCGCGCCGACCCGCATCGTCCGCCGAACCACTGACGCCGGCTCGTATCGCGCGCCGACGCCGCGATACCGTCCGTTTTTACCGACCTGTCCCGTAGCCGGCTCCATGTACGGGGTCGTCACGCGCAACGCCGACGAGGTCGACATGGAGCCGTTCGACCTCGGCTTCTACGAGGTCAAAGACGTCACGGGCCGCGCGGCCGAGCCCCTGCCGAACGCCGTGAACATGGTGTCGTGTTTCGGCGACAACGCCGCCGCGAGCGAGAACGAGGACCTCGTTCCGGTCGACGAGCGCGGCGAGCCGGCGACCCGCGACCGCGAGTACTTCGACTGGGCGTACATCTGCCCGACCCACCCGGAGTACCGCGAGGGGCTGCTGGAGATCATCGCGGACTGCGCCGCCGCGAACGGCGACGTGCGCCTCGACGACGTGGGGTTCCCCCGCGAGGGGTTCTGTCACTGCGACCGCTGTGAGCGCCTGTTCGCCGAGAGCGACCGCGACGAGTTCGCCGACTGGCGCGCCGACGTCATCACCGAGTTTGTCGCCGAGGCGGCGGAGTTGGTCCCCGGTCGCCTGCTGCTCACGCTGTACCCCGATCCCTACCCGGACCACCTCTACGAGCGCGCCGGTCTCGACCTCGACCGGTTGGCCGACCACGTCGACGAGTTCGTCGTCCCGCTGTACGACACGGCGTACGCGACGACCTACTGGCTGGAGACGATCGCTCGGGGGTTCCGGTCGCGGCTCGGCGGCGACTACGACCTCCACGGCGCGCCGCCGGAGACGCCGTTCTCGCTGGAGCTGTACGCCGTCGACGTCGACGTCGACGACCTGATCCACGCGACCGAGGTCGCGGAGACGTACGCGAAGGACGTGTTCTTCGGCTACGACGCGAACAACGCGGCGGCCGCGGTCCGTCGGAAGGACGCCGACTCGCGCGACGGCGAGGTCCACCGGCCGGACTGACGGGACGCCTCCGCCGGTCTCTCGCAGTCCCGTGAACGAGGGTTTATATACGGGCGCGGCCGACGCCTATTCGACCGGCCGCCGGCGTGCGACACAACCGGTCGTCTCGCGTTCGCGTGAGGCGGTCGCCTTTCAACGTCCGCGCCGTAGCGGCGGTCGCTCTACACTCGCGAGCCGCTGGCTCGTTCGAAGGGCGACCGGGTTAGCGATAGGCCGGGTTAGCGATCGACCTCGCCCATGATCGTATCGAGGCTCCCCAGCGACGCGATCAGGTCCGGGATCGACTCGCCCTCGGCCATCTCGGGGAGCGCCTGAAGGTTTGAGAACGACGGGCCGCGGATCTTGAACCGCGCCGGCTTGTCCGTTCCGTCGGCGCGGACGTAGATGCCGAGTTCCCCTTTCGCGGCCTCGACGGCGCGGTAGACCTCGGTGTCGTCGTCCGGACGGACGGTGCGGGGGATGTTCGCCTGAACGGTGCGCTCGTCTTCCGGCCAGTCGTCGAGTAGGTCGACGCACTGTTCGATGATCGTCGCGGACTCCTCGACTTCGCGCATCCGGACGAGGAGCCGACTGTAGTTGTCGCAGCCGTCCTCGGTGACGACGTCCCAGTCGAGCTCGTCGTAGTACCCGTACGGGTCGTCGCGGCGCAGGTCGTAGTCGACCCCCGAGCCCCTGAGCACCGGGCCGGTCGTCCCGTACTCCTTCGCGACCGACGGCGGGAGCGTCCCGGTGTCGACCGTGCGGAGCTGTAGTATCTCGTTCCGCGTCAGCAGGTCGTGGTACTCCTCGATGCGACGCGGGAGGCCGTCGAGGTACTCGCGGATCCCGCGCAGGAACTCCTCTCTGGGTTCCGGGAAGTCCCACGCGACGCCCCCGAGCCGGAAGTAGTTGAACATCAGCCGTTGACCGGTCAGATCCTCCAGTAGGTCCTGAACCCGTTCGCGCTCCTGAATGGCGTACATGAACGTCGCGGTGAAGTCCCCGATCACGTCGAGGGCGTACGCGCCCATCGCCAGCATGTGCGAGAGGATCCGGCTCAGCTCGGCGGCCATCGTCCGGATCACCTGCGCGTACTCGGGCACCTCGATGTCCGCGAGGTCCTCGGCGACGCGCGCGTAGGCCCACTCGTTGAGCAGGCCGCCACCGCCCCAGTCCCACCGGTCGGGGTACGGCATGATCTGGTGGCGGTACGTGCCGGACTGGGCCATCTGCTCCTCGCAGCGGTGGATGTATCCGATGTCCGGCTCGACGCCGACCACGGTCTCGCCGTCGAGGGTCACTTGGAGGTGGAGGACCCCGTGCGTGGCCGGGTGGTGCGGCCCGATGTTGAGCAGCATGGTGTCGCTCCCGGCCGACGCCGACGACCCCGGCTCGATCGGTTCGTTCTCGGACAGCGAGACGATCTGCGGCCGCTCTGCGTCGTACTCCGACGAGAGCGGGTGGCCCTGCCACGTCTCGGGAAGCAGTATCCGTCGGAGATCAGGGTGGTCGTCGTACTCGATCCCGACGAGGTCGTACGCCTCGCGCTCGTGCCAGTCCGCCGTGCGGAACACTGGTGTCGCGGACTCCGAGACCGGGTCGTCCGTGTCGGCGGGAACGACGACGCTGACCTCTCTGGTCGGATCGTCGTACGAGCGCAGGTGGTAGATCGACTCGTACCGGCCCTCGTACTCCTGTGCGGTGACGCAGGCGAGGTGGTCGTAGCCGCCCTCGTCTCGCAGCGTGGAGAGCACCTCCCGTACCGCGTCCGGTCGAATCCGGGCGGCCGGGGCGTTCAGATGCTCCTCGCGTCCCGTCACTGACTCGCGGACCGGCGAGAACGGGTCCGTCGTTCCGTCGCCCTCGTCGGGGTCGCGCAGCAGCTCGGTCGACATACGCGGAGGGACGCGGCCGCGACTCCCGAGGCTTCTGCCGGCTCAGTACGGGCATTTATAACCACGCCGGCGTCACTGCGCGACGTGAAATACCTCCGGCTCGAACTCCGCTACCCGCCGGACCTCATGCATCCCATGCACCGGCTCGTCGACGAGTCCGACGCCGTGGAACGGGACGTCCTGCTACAGGGCACCATCCTCGACGAGACCGCCGACACGTTCCTGTTCTACGTCGAGGGGGACATCGACGTCTACACCGACGCGCTGCGGGCGGTCGACCGGATCCGGGAGTACGAGGTCACCCGGATCGACGACGACGGCTACTACGTCTTCCTCACGCAGCGGCGCGACGCGGTCGACGAAGCGATGTTCGATCCGCTCCAGCGGACCGGCATCGTCGTCGTCCCGCCGGTCGATTTCCGACCGAGCGGAATCGTGCGCCTGACGCTGATCGGGGAACGCGGACCGCTCGGAGACGCGCTCGCCGAGCTCCCGGACCGGATCGCGAGCGACGTCCTCCGGATCGGCGAGTACGACTGGCGACAGGACCTCTTCGATCCGGAGCTGACCGACCGCCAGTTCGACGCGCTCGCGGCCGCCGTCGAGACCGGATACTACGACTCCCCCCGATCGGGGACCGTCGAGGAGGTCGCCGACCGGATCGACGCCGCTCCGAGCACCGCGTCCGAACACCTCCGGAAGGCCGAGTCGGCGATGATGTCCGCGTTCATGGAGCTGCGCGACGTGGCTTGAGGCCCGGAGCCCGACGGTCCCGCGCTAGTGGACCGTCCGGTCGTCGCCCGTGTCGATTTCCTCCCGCGGCTCCGCGTTGCCGAACGTCGGCGTCGGTCCGTCGCCCGGAGCCGCCCAGTCGACCGCGTTCCGCAGCACCTGCCGAACGTCTTCGTCGTAGTAGATCGGGTACGTCTCGTGGCCCGGTCGGAAGTAGAACACCTTCCCGCTCCCGCGGCGGTAACAGCAGCCGGAGCGGAACGTCTCGCCGCCCTCGAACCAGGAGGTAAAGACGAGCGTGTCGGGGGCTGGCACGTCGAAGCGCTCGCCGTACATCTCGGTCTCGTCGAGTTCGATCGTCTCGCCGATTCCGTCCGCGATCGGGTGGCTCGGCTCGATCGTCCACAGCCGCTCGCGCTCGGCGGCCTCGCGCCACTTCAGCGAACAGCTGGTACCCATGAGCTTCTTGAATATCTTCGAGTAGTGCGCGGAGTGGAGGACGATAAGGCCCGTCCCGTCGAGAACGTGTTCGTGGACCCGGTCGGCGACCGCGTCGCGCACCTCGTCGTGGGCGGCGTGGCCCCACCAGACGAGCACGTCCGTGTCGTCGAGAACGGATTCGGTGAGCCCGTGGTCCGGCCCCTCGTCGAGGGTCGCGGTGCGGACCTCGTGGCCGCCCTCGCGGAGCGCCTCGGCGACGACGGCGTGGATCCCGTCGGGGTAGACGTCCGCGACGACGTCGCTCTCGCGCTCGTGTCGGTACTCGTTCCAGACCGTGACGCGTGCCATACGCCGCGTGGACGGCGGAGGGACTTGAGCGCTCGCCCCGCGTCGGGGTCGGCCGGAGGATCGCGGGTCGACCGGAGGATCGCGGGTCGACCGGAAGATAGTCGTCGGTCCCGTGAGAGGCCGAGGGTATGACAGGTCCCCGTCAACTGTACCGCCGCGCCGACGACTGGGCGCGCGGACTCTCCAGACTACGCTACGCGCTCCTCACGGGCGTCGTGGTGATCGCGTCGGTTCTCGCGGTCGGGGTCGTCCTCGACACGTCGACGACGGTCTACGCGGTCACGATGGGCGTCGTGATGACCGTTCTCTACTACGTTGGCGACGTGAACGCGGAGGACGACTGACCGCCGGAGACGGCTCCCCGCCGTCCGCTCAGGCGGTCGCTTCGACGTCCGCGAGCTGCCGCGCTAGGAACTTCGCGATGGAGACGTCTTCCTCCTCGACGAACCGCGCCAGCTCCTCGCCGTCCGCGTCCTCGACGACGACGGTCGGGATCAGCTCGATGTCGTACTCGTCGACGAACTCCCCCTCCTTGCCGTTCGGTCCCTTCACGACCGGGAACGCCTCGATGCGGTCGTCCGGGACGCCGGCGGCCGCGAGCGCGGCACCGAACGCGGGCAGCTGTCGCTGGCAGTCGCCGCACCAGTCGCCGCCCCACACCTTGAAGACGTAGTCGTCCGCGGTTAAGGCGTCGAGGACTGCTTCGTCGAACGCGTCCGCGTCGAGGTCGTCGGCGGGCGCGAGTGTTTCGAGCGTCATAGCTGGCTGTACGTCTCCGAGGCACGTAAACGGCGCGTCGGTGGCAAATCGGAGTCACGGTCGTCCGCGACGCGCACGGATACGAATCGCTGATCGACGCGACTGGGATCGCCGAAGCCTCAGTCGATCGGCTGTACATGAGTGTTTTCGCCGCGAATGACTCTGCGAGGGAGACCGCCGAAGCCCCAGCCGCGAGGCGGATAGACGCTCGCTGCGCTCCTCACTCGTTCGCTCCGCTCACTCGTTGCGGTGCTTGCGTCGCCTCTGTCCGCCTCGCGGCTGCCCCTTCGAGTCCCACCCCGCACCGCCCCGCACAGCACCTCACACCTCCCCAGCCTCGTCGGTCGCCTCCGCTTCGCTCCGGCGACCGACTCCCTCGCGCGGCGCTCCGTCGCGGTCGCCGGGGGCGACCGCTCGGAGGCGCGCGCCACCGCAGTGTTCCGTGTCACGGTCCTCCCGGCCGACATCGATTGCCGCAGTCCGCGGGGCCTTTGGGTCGCGGTCGCGTTCGGTCGGGTAATGGACGACGACATCCTGTCGACGCTCGGCTCGCCGCTCGTGCGGGTCGACGCGCCCGCGGGGACGACCGTAGCGGCGAAAGTCGAGTCCCGCAACCCGGGCGGCTCGGCGAAGGACCGCCCCGCCCTGTACATGATCGAGGCGGCCGAGGAGGCGGGCGAGATCGAGCCGGGCGACCGCATCGTCGAGCCGACCTCGGGCAACACCGGCATCGGACTCGCGATGGTCGGCGCGACGCGCGGCTACGACGTCACGCTCGTCATCCCGGAGGGGAAGTCGATCGAGCGCCGCCGCCTGATGAAGGCGTACGGCGCGACCGTCGAACTCGTCGACGGCGACATCTCGGACGCGAAAGACCGGGCCGACGAGATCGAGCGAGAGCCGAACACTATCCAACTCCGCCAGTTCGAGAATCCGGCCAACCCGCGCGCCCACTACGAGACGACGGGCCCGGAGATCCTCGATCAGGTGGGCGACCGCACTGTCGACGCGCTCGTCGCCGGCGTCGGCACCGGCGGCACGCTCTCGGGCATCGGCCGTCGCCTGCGCGAGGCGTTCCCGGACGTCCGGATCGACGCGGTCGAACCGTCTGACAACGCCGTCCTCTCCGGCGGCGAACCCGGAAAAGACGGCTTTCAGGGGATGGGACCGGGGTTCGTCGCGCCGAACCTCGACATCGACCTGATCGACGAGATTCACACCGTCGACCTGGCGGACGCCGAGGTCGAGTGCCGCCGCCTCGCCCGCGAGGAGGGAATCTTAGTCGGCCAGTCGTCGGGTGCCTCGAACCTCGCCGCGAAGGACGTCGCGGCCGAACTGCGCGAGACCGGCGATTTCGCCGGCGAGGAACCCCTCGTCGTCACCGTCTTCTGGGACAGCGGCGAGCGCTACCTGACGGCGGGCACGTTCGACGGGTAACCCGGAAGCTCCCGAGATTCCGAAGATTCCGAGCGGGATCCCCAGCGACGCCCGTCGCCACCCGGGCGTTGATTAGCGTTCGGCGCTCAGTTCGCCCATGAACACGCGCGCGGAATCGGCGGCCGAGCCGCCCGAGGGCGATCCGACCGGCTCGTCGGACGCCCCCGACCGGCGCTTCGACGGCCCGTGGCTCGCCGCGCTCGCCGCGACGGTCGTCGCTTGGACGCTCCTGTACGCGGTCGACTGGGCGTTCCTGACGCCCGAGACGCCGATCGGTGCGACCGTCGGCTTCGCGCACGGCTACCTGCTCGCGCCGCTGGCGACCGCGACGCTGCTGCTCGACGCGCTCTCGCTCGCGGAGCGGCGCGTCGTCGACCTCGGTCTCTTCAAGTGGATCTACGCGCTCGTCGCGCTGCCCGCGCCGCCGGTCGCGCTCCTCTACTACGCGCACCGCGAGTGGCTGGTACCCGGCGACGCGGACCTCCTCGGGGGACCCTGATGGTCGGAGACGACCCGTTCGACGGCCCGTCCGAGACGCACTCAAACGGGTCCGCCTCCGCGACGGGTGCCGCCGGAACGGTCGAGTCGCTCGTCACGGCTCCCGAGAGCGGAGCCCCGCCGGTCCGCCGCGACGCGGTCGAGGTTCGACCTGACGGCGTCGAGGGCGACCGCTACCGGCGCGGCGACGGCCACTTCCAGCTCGACGGCTGCGCGGTCACGCTCGTCGCCGCGGAGGCGCTCGCCGCGGTCCGCGACGAGACCGGCGTCGATCTGACCGACGGCTGCCACCGGCGAAACGTCGTCGTCGACGGCTTCGGTCCCGGGATGGACCCCCTCCTCGACGCGACCGTCGCGGTCGGGGACGCGGTCCTGCGACCGACCCGTCGCCGACCGCCGTGCGCGCACGTCGAGGACCTCGCGGGCGAGGACGGGCTGGCGTCGGCGCTCCGGGACCGCGGCGGACTCTGCTGTGACGTGATCGAACCCGGTCGCGTCGCCGTCGGCGACTCGGTGACGGTCCGCGAGGCCGACCCACGGACCGCCGGCGCGGCCATCGCCGAGCGCCTCGCCGAGCGGGACGGGAACTCCGATCCGGGCGGGGTCGGCGAGCGGTCGCGGTCGGAACACGACTGAGCCGTCGGCGCGTCCCGCGCGCCTCGGTGCCGGATCCCCCGACTGCTCGCCGGGAGAAGACGGTTTATACGAGTCGCGCGCGACGGCGGAGACGAGACGTGATCCGCGACGTCGACGCCGCCGGACCGCGCATGCGAACGACGGCGAGCCGGCGGGTTCGCGCTGCGGTGAGTCGGCCGCGACCGGGAACGCGGGGGCGCGAGTCGACGTGAACTGGCGCTACCGCCACACGGTGTTGACGCTGTGTATGCTCGCCTTCTTCGTGACGTACTTCGCCCGGCTGGCGATCAGCCCGGTCGTCCCCCTCATCATCGACGACTTCGGCGTCTCGAACACGGCGGTCGGCGTCGCGCTCTCCGGGATGTGGTTCGCCTACGGGCTCTCGCAGTTCCCGAGCGGCATCCTCGCGGACCGGTACGGCGAGCGCCGCGTCATCCTCGTCGCGGTCGGCGGGACGACGGCGATGAGCCTCCTGCTCGCCCTCGTGCCGGTCTTCCCCGCGTTCGTGCTGGCGGCGGTGCTTCTCGGGCTCGCGGCGGGGCTCCACTACGCGGTGGCGACCACGCTCCTCTCGCGGACGTTCGAGGACCTCGGCACCGCGGTCGGGCTTCACTCGCTGGGCGGCCCGCTTGCCGGACTGGTCGCGCCCGTCGCCGCGACGTGGGTCGGCGTCCGGTACGGCTGGCGGCCCGGGGTCGCGCTGGCCGCGGTCGTCGGCGTCCCCGTGTTCGTCCTGTTCGCGCGTCGCGTCCGCCCGACCGAGCCGCGGCGTCCGGATCAGCCGATGTCGGAGCGGCTCCGGCTCGGGCCGCTCCTCGAACTGGTCGGGCGGCGCGAGATTCTCGTCCCGCTCGTCGTCGCGACGCTCGGCACGTACGTCGCGCAGGGCGTCATCTCCTTTCTGCCGACGTTCCTCGTCGAACTCCGGGAGTACACGCCCGCGTTCGCCGGCGGCGTCTTCTCCGCGTTCTTCGTGGTCCGCGCCGGCGCACAGGTCGGGCTCGGTCGGCTCTCCGACCGCGTCGGCCGCGACGCGAGCATCGCCGCCGCCCTCCTCGGCGGGGCGCTCGGACTCGCCGGGCTGGTCGCGCTCCCGGCCCTCGTCCGGCTCCCGCTCGCGGTCGGACTGCCGGCGGTCCCCGAGTACGTCGCGCTCGGGGCGGTCGTGTTCCTCGCCGGACTCGGGTCGAGTTTCTTCTCGGCCATCGACCCCCGGTTCATGGACGCACTCGGCGACGCGGAGCGAGGAGCGGGGTTCGGCCTGATACGGACCGTCTACACGGTGATCGGGTCGGCGGGGTCCGTCGGCGTCGGTCTCGTCGCGGACCTGTTCGGGTGGGGGCCCTCGTTCCTCGTCATCGCCGGTCTGGCCGGCGTCGCGTTCCTCGTCACCGCGGCGAACGCGGTCCTGAGCGAAGCGCGGTGACTCGACGCAACGCGCACGCGGCCGGAAGCGGAGCCGGTGCGTGAGATCACCCGATCGACCCGAACCTTCGAGTCGCCCCGAGCCGAAGTGACTCCGTGTACGATTACCACGCCCACACGAACTACTCCGACGGGGCGTTCCTGCGGTGGATGGTCGAGGCCGCGGCCGACGCGGGACTCGACGGCATCGGCTTCGCCGACCACTGTAACGTCTCGCCGGAGCCGAACGCGGAGCGGCACAAGCGCGCGTTCGGGTTCAATCTGGACCTGACCTACGAGCGACGCCGCGAGGCGATCGAAGCGGTCCGCGAGAATGCCGCCGTCAAGGTGTACGACGCGGCGGAGATGGACTACGACCCCGATCACGAGACTCCCATCGCCGAGTTCCTCGATGACGCCGGCTTCGACTACGCCGTCGGCAGCGTCCACGACCTCGACGGCGCGAACGTCCACGTCCGGTCGCACTTCGCCGACAAGCCGGCGTCCGAGCGGCGGGCGCTCGTCGACCGGTACTTCGAGAAGCTCGTCGCGCTCGTCGAGTCGGAGCTGTTCGCGATCGCCGCGCACCCGGACCTGATCGAGCGCAACCCGCACCTCCGCGGGTTCGCGACCGAGGACCACTACGCCGCGGTCGTCGACGCGTTCCGGGACTCGCGGACCGTCCCGGAGGTCAACGCCGGCCGCCTGCTCGACGACTACGGCGAGTTCCATCCGGCACCCGCCTTCCTCGACCGGCTCGTCGACGCCGGCGTCGAGGTGACCGTCGGGACCGACAGCCACGAGCCGGACGAGATCGCGCCCCGGCTGCGAGAGATTGAGACGGAACTCGACCGCCGCGGCGTGGAGCCGGTCCGGCTCGACGGAATCGTCGCGGACGCGTGACGCGACCGGACGCGCCCGATGTAGTCGTCTCCGGCCTCTCGACAGGGCCGTCGCATCGCGCACCTGCTTGTGACTCCGAAAACGGTATTACATTCCGAGTGAACGCTTACGCATGGAGATAACCGAGGTCGAGACGTTCGTCGTCGACGCGGACTGGCGCAACTGGTTCTTCGTTCAGGTGAAGACCGACGAGGGGATCACGGGCGTCGGCGAGGCGCTCAGCGGCGAGGGACTGACGGCGGCGCTGGAGGCGACCGCGGAGTCGCACAAACACTACCTCATCGGCGAGGACCCGCTGAACCGCAAACAGATCAACCGTCGGCTGACGCGGTACCCGTTCGCGTGGCGCGGCGGGAAGCTCATCAACGCGGTTGCCTCCGCGTTCGACATCGCGCTGTGGGACATCGCGGGCAAGTACTACGACGAGCCGGTCTGGAAGCTGCTCGGCGGGAAGGTCCACGACGAGATCCCCGTCTACGCCAACGGCTGGCACATCGGCGAGCGCACTCCCGAGAACTACGCCCACCACGCGAAGAAGGCCGTGAACGAACAGGAGTACCCCGCCCTGAAGTGCGACCCGTTCGCGCACTACGAGTACTCGCTCACCAACGACCAGATCGACGAGGTCGCGGAGCTGCTCGAAGCCGTCCGCGACGCCGTCGGCTGGGACGTCGGTATCGCCTTAGACTGCCACGGCCGCTTCTCGCGGCGCGGGGCCATCGAGGTCGCGAACGCGCTCGAAGAGTACGACATCATGTTCCTCGAAGAGCCGGTCGAGTTAGAGGACCGCGAGGTGATGGCCGACGTGACGGACAAGGTGAACATGCCCGTCGCGACCGGCGAGCGCATCTACAACAACGCGACGATGGAGGACCTGATCCGCAAGCAGGCCTGCGACATCATCCAGCCGGACCTGACGAACTACGGTAGCCTCGCCGAGCTTCAGCACGCCGCCGAGATGGCGAAGTCCCGATACATGACGTTCGCTCCGCACAACCCCAACGCGGGCGTCTCGACGGCCGCCGGTCTCCACCTCTGTGCCGGCATCGAGAACCTCGAAGTGCTCGAACACATGAGCCGCGACGTCCCGTGGGGCGACGAGATCGTGAAACACGACTTCGAGGTCGAAGACGGGACGATCGAGGTACCGGACAAGCCCGGACTCGGCGTCGAGTTCGACGCCGACGCGGCCCGCGAACACCCCGGCGAGCCGAAGGACAGCCACAGCCTGTTCGACGCGGAAGGCGCGCTGAAGCGTCCCTGAAGCGCCGCCGGCCGACGCCTCGGTTCGACCTCGCCGTCGACGCCTCTTCTCGACGCCGTCGACGGACGATCCCGCGGAGCCGCAGATAGCGGGTTTTTCAACGGGGCCCGCCCAACGACGGGTATGGTCGAACTCACCGACTCGCTGCGGGTGCTTTACACCGGATCGATCGAGGAACAGGATGGGGAGTACGTCGTTCGCGTCCCGGAATCGGAGATCGAACACGGGACGGTCGATGTCGGCGAATCGTATCGAATCGCGCTGATATCCCGCGAAGAGTCCGGTGACAACGGCTCATCGACAGGCCACGAGGCGGTAACCGACTCGCCGGCGGTCGACGAGTCGCCGTCCGACGACGGACAGCGGCCAACCTCCCGTGGCGCGGCCGGCGCGGTCCAGCCGGACCCGCCCGTCTCCGAGGGGGAGGTCCGCGACGTGACGATCGAGACGCTGGGCGACAAAGGCGACGGGATCGCCAAGATCGAACGCGGCTACGTCGTCATCGTCCCCGACGCCGAACCCGGCGAGGAGCCGACCGTCGAGATCACCAGCGTCCGCGAGAACGTCTCGTTCGCAAACGTCGTCGAAGAGTAACCGGCAGTCGCTCTCTTTCCGTCTCTTCTCAGTTCGGCGGGTCGCTCCGCGAGAACAGCGCCCGGAGGTTCGACGCCGAGAAGAACGAGGACGGCTCGTCCATGTGGACGCCGATCTCGCCCGAGAGCGCCCGCAGACCGACTCGTTGGACGGGTTCCGGAAGCGAGTAGCACCGCCGGATCGCCTTCCCCAGCCGGATTTCCGTCGATAACTCTTCGCGCCACCCGGACTCGTAGTCGGCGAGCGTCGACGGGTCGCGCGGATCGATCGCCGCCGCGGCGACGTCGGCCGCGCGCATCCCGTACAGGATGCCGCCGCCGGTGAACGGCTTCGTCTGCGCGGCGGCGTCGCCGATCAGGAAGCCGCGGTCGCTCGTCGTCCGCGCCGGCGGCCCGATCGGTATCGCGCCCGAGCAGCGCCGGTCGGTCGTCGCGTCGTACGCGTCGGTGAGCCGATCGAATCGTCCGGCGACGTCCTCGCTCGGGGGGGCCGCCAGCCCGTACTCGACGCCGGCGTCGCCGCGGGGGATCCGCCACGCGAAGAACGTCGGCGCGGTGAGGTGGACGTCGACGAGGTCGCCGCCGTCGGGCGCGGGGTCGAACCCGAGTACGCCGTGGAGCAGTTCGTCCGGCTCCGGCAGGTCGAGCGCCCGCCGGACGCGCGACGTGGGACCGTCGCAGCCGGCGACCATCCGCGCTTCGACCTCCTCCACCTCGTCGGCCGGCGTTCGGACTTCGACGACGACCCGGTCGGAACGCTCCTCGACGCCGACGACCGTGTGGTCCTCCCGGAGGTCCGCGCCGGCCTCGCGGGCGCACTCGGCGAGGGTGCGGTCGAGTCCGACCCGGTCGATCACGTTCGAGACGGGGTCGCGCTTGTAGAAGGGGTACGCCCGCGAGCCCGGACCGCCGACGTGGAAGCGTGCTCCGTACACCCGGTTCTGGAGGAGTTCCTCGCGGGCGTCGTTCGGGACATACTCCCACACGTCGTCGGAGACGTGCCCGGAACAGGCGAGCGGCTCGCCGACCGTCCCCTTCTCGAAGGCGACCACGTCGTGACCGCTCTCGGCCGCGCGCCGAGCGAACCGGGAGCCGGGCGGTCCCGCGCCCACGACGACGAAGTCGTACATGGTGGGAGCGTGGTGACGGGGATATATAATTACGACGTGCCTTACTCCGGCTTCTCCCGCGTCCCCAGCCACTCCAGCGCGGCGTCGAGGTCCGTCCGGGGCGGCGAGCAGGTGAAGTCCTGACAGACGTAGGCCGTCGGCTCGCCGTCGGTCGCGTCGCGGTCCGCCCAGATCGGCGGGGCCTCGGCCATGTCGAGGCGGTCGAGCCACTCGTCGAGTCCCACTTCCGTGGCGGGACGCGGCGCGACGAGCGCCCCCGGCAGGTACCGCTCGCCGAGGGTCTCGCGCCACTCGTCGGGCACCTCGTCGGCCGCGATCGTCACCTCGATCCCGCCGGTCTCGACGAGGTCGGCCGCCCGCACGAGCGAGGCGTGCTCCAGCGGTCCCCCTCGGATCCGGTCGGCGTGGGTCGTCACGACGCGCTCCGCGATATCGCGGAACCGCCCGTCGGTCCGGAACCCGTCGAGGAGCGCGAGCGTCTCGGCCGCGACCCCGAGGCTCGACGGCGTCGAGCGGTCGGTGAACTCCTGCGGCCGCGCGATGAGCGGCCCGGCGTCGTCCGTCTGCCGGCCGTCTCCGTCCGGGTCCCGCGTGAAGTAGATCGTTCCGTCGTCGGCGTCGTAGAACTCCGCGACGAGCGCCTCGGCCAGTTCGAGTGCGAACCCGAGCGGCTCCGGGTCACCGGTCGCGGCGTAGGTGTCGAGCGCGCCCCGCGCGAGGAACGCGTAGTCGTCGAGGTAGCCCGGACCCCGCACGTCGCCGTCGAGCCAGCGCCGGGCGAGCGCCCCGGTCTCGGCGTCGGCGTCGTACAGTCGGTCGCGGCAGAAGTCGAGCGCCTCGCGGGCGATCTCGGCGTACGGCTCCCCGAGCGTCCCGCCCGCGTCCGCGAACGCGGAGATCGCCCGACCGTTCCACGAGGCCAGCACCTTCTCGTCGCGGGCGGGCCGCGGGCGCGACTCCCGGGCGTCGAACAGCGCGGTGCGCGCCTCGGTCAGCGCCTCCCGGACCTCCTCGGGCGACATGTCGCGGTCGGCGGCGAGTTCGTCGACCGACGCGGCGACCGTCGGGACGGTCGTGCCGCGCTCGAAGTTGCCGCCGGACCGGATCCCGTACCGGTCCTTGGCGAGCGACGCCGCCGGCTCGTCGAGGACGGCGTCGACCTCCTCGGGGGTCCAGACGTAGAACGCGCCCTCGACGTCCGCGGCGTCCTCGGCGTCGTCCCCCCCGTCCGAACCGCCTCCGCCCCGTCCCGCCGGCGGGCGACTGCGAGCGTCGAGCGTGCTGAAGAAGCCGCCGCCGTCGTGCCGGAGTTCGCGGTCGAGGAACGCGAGCGACTCGCTCGCGACCCGGGCGTACGCGGGGTCGCCCGCGAGCCGGTAGCCGTCGAGATAGATCATCGGCAGCTCGGCGTTGTCGTACAGCATCTTCTCGAAGTGGGGCACGGTCCACTCTCGGTCGACCGCGTAGCGGTGGAACCCCCCACCGATCTGGTCGTACATCCCGCCGCGGGCCATCCCGTCGAGGGTGCCCGCCGCGGCCGACAGGAGCGCGTCGCGGCCGCTCCGCGCGTACGCCCGCGAGAGGAGGTCGATCCGGCCGGGCATCGGGAACTTCGCGCCGCCGCTCCCGAACCCGCCGTACTCCTCGTCGTAGCTCCGCAGCGCGGACGCGGCGGCCGATTCGAGGAGGTCGTCGCCGGGCGGAGCGGCGTCGCTCTCCCCGTCCGGGCCCGCAGCGTCCGGCGTCGGGACCGACTCCAGTTCGTCGCGCGCGCTCTCGGCCCACTGGTCGGCGCGCCGTTTCATCTCCTCGCGCTGTTCGGGGTCGCTCCACGAGTCGGCGATCCGCTCGCAGAGGTCGCGGAAGCCGGGCTGGTTCCGGCGCGGCTCGGGCGGGAAGTACGTCCCGACGTAGAACGGCTTGCCCTCGGGCGTACACCACGCCGAGAGCGGCCACCCGCCGCCGCCGGTGACGAGCTGGCAGACCGTCATGAACGTGCTGTCGACGTCGGGGCGCTCCTCGCGGTCGACTTTGATCGAGACGAACGACTCGTTCATCGCGGCCGCGACGGACTCGTCCTCGAAGCTCTCCTCGGCCATGACGTGACACCAGTGACACGAGGAGTAGCCGATTGAGACGAACACCGGCACGTCGTGCTCGCGGGCGCGCTCGAACGCCTCGTCGCCCCACGGCTGCCAGTTGACGGGGTTGTCGGCGTGCTGCCGGAGGTAGGGACTCGCCTCCCCGTCGAGGCGGTTCCGCTCGGTGGGCTGTGACATACGCCTGGTTCGGCCCGGCGGGGCAAAAGGCGTCCGCACCGCGACGAACGTCGGTCTCCGCCGCCCGTGATATGCGCGTTCGTGTATATCTGCGGCCACACAGAGAGTAAGGTTTACACTACCGTGCGGGAATCCGTCGGGCATGACGGAGACCGTACTGCTGGTGGGGGGCGGCGGCCGCGAACACGCTATCGCCCGCGCGGTGGCCGACGACTGCGCGCTGTACGCCTGCGCGAGCGTCCGAAATCCGGGGATACGGCGGCTCGCGGACGGGTTCGAGACGATCGACGAGACGGACGCCGACGGGGTCGCCGAGTACGCGGCCGCGGTCGACGCCGACATCGCGGTCATCGGGCCGGAGGCGGCGCTGGAGGCGGGGGTCGCAGACGCGCTCGACGACGCCGGCGTCTACGCGTTCGGCCCGCGGGCCGCGGAGGCGCGACTGGAGACGGACAAGGCGTACCAGCGCCGGTTCATGGAGGAGGCGTCGATCCCGGGCTGTCCCGACTACGAGGTGTTCGACGACATCGAGGCTGCCTGCGAGTACGTCGACGACTACGACGGCGACCTCGCGGTCAAACCCGCGGGACTCACCGGCGGCAAGGGCGTGAAGGTCATCGGCGACCAGGTGACCCGCGAGGAGGCGAAAGCCTACCTCCGCGACTCCGACTACGACCGCGTCGTCTTGGAGGAGCGGCTCGTCGGCGAGGAGTTCACGATTCAGGCGTTCGTCGCGAACGGCGACGTGCGAGCGACGCCCGCGGTCCAGGACCACAAGCGAGCCTACGAGGGCGACGAGGGGCCGAACACCGGCGGCATGGGGTCGTACTCCGACATCGGTCCCTCGCTGCCGTTCATGGCCGAAGGCGACTACGACGCAGCCGTCGCGGTGCTGGAGGCGGTCGTCGACGCGCTCCCCGACTACAAGGGCGTCCTCTACGGCCAGTTCATGCTCACCGACGAGGGGCCGAAGGTCGTCGAGTTCAACGCCCGCTTCGGCGACCCCGAGGCGATGAACACGCTGCCGGTCCTCGACACGCCGTTCGTCGACGTGTTGACCGCCGCGCGCGACGGGGACTCGCTCCCCGAACTCGACTTCTCCGGCGAGGCGACCGTCTGTAAGTACGCGGTGCCCGACGGCTACCCGACCGACCCCGACGCGGGCGCAGAGATCGCCGTCGACGAGGAGAGCGTCGGCGACGCGCTGCTGTACTACGCCAGCGTCGACGAGCGCGACGGCCGGCTGTACACCACCACGTCGCGGGCGTTCGCGGTCGTCGGCCGCGGCGACTCCATCGCGGCCGCGGAGGCGCAGGCCGAGGACGCGCTCGCCGCCGCCGGCGACCGGGTCCGGATCCGCCACGACATCGGCACGGCCGACCTCGTCCAGCGCCGGATCGATCACATGGACGAACTCAGGGACTGAGCGACCGTTCTATCGCCCGACCGGGAGCGACCCTTTTATGCCCGCCGTCCGAACGGAGCGACGTGACAACCGACGACGCGAACGCGGCACGCGAGGGGGCGGGCGCGACACGCGGGGGCGCGACCCGCGATGGCGGGAAGGCGGGCGCGACACGCGGGGGCGCGGACGCCGAGCCGCCCCGGAGCGACCGTCTCGACCGGTTCCCGACGCCGGGGCCCCGCAACTCGCTGTGGTCGTGGCCGGACGCGAAGTCGCCGCTCGTGGTCGTCCGCAACTACGTCGTCATCGTCCTCGCGCGGATCTGTCCGAGCCTCCGGCTGAAGAACTGGCTGCTGCGGCAGATTGGCGTCACGGTCGGTGCGGGCGTCGCGTGGGGACTGGAATCGACGCCGGACGTGTTCTGGCCCGAGCGGATCCGAGTCGACGACGACGCGATAATCGGCTACGACGCCACCCTGCTGTGCCACGAATTCCTCCACGAGGAGTACCGCCTCGGCGACGTGGTCGTCGAGGGGGAGGCGATGATCGGGGCGGGAGCGGTCGTGCTTCCGGGCGTCACCGTCGGCGAGGGCGCGCGCGTCGCCGCGAACTCGCTCGTCGCCGAGGACGTGCCGCCGGGCGCGACCGTCGCGGGCGTCCCGGCGGAGGTCGTCTCGCGGGCGGACGGGGAGAGCGGTGCGGCCGAGGGCGGCGACTGACTGGATCGTCTCGACCGATAGCAGGGGTGAGTTTCGCACGTTGGTGGGGTGGTTGTTTATAAGTCAGATTGTGGTGTTGCTGTCCGCTATTTATAAGAGATCGACGTGTCCATGGTAAAGACCACCAATGCCCCAGCCGCTCACTTATAGGCCGCTGACTCCGGATCGACGGTGAACACCGCCGAAGCCCCAGTCGATTACTTATAAGCCGTTGACTACGGACCGACGGTGAACACCGCCGAAGCCCCAGCCGCTCGGCTGTACGGTGTTATTCTTGTTTATAAATCGCGGATCGACACGAACTCTTCCGAAGCCCCAGCCGCGAGGGCTCGCGCGCCTCGCTGTGCTCCTCGCTCAGTCGCTATCGCTCCTTCGCTGCGGTGCTTACGTCGGCGTGCTTCGCCCTCGCGGCTGCCCCTTCGAGTCCCACCCCGCACAGCGACCGCACCTCACGCCTCCCCAGCCTCGTCGGCCTCCCTCCGCTTCGCTCCGGTCGACCGACTCCCTCGCGCGGTGCTGCTTCGCGGTCGCCGAGGGCGACCGCTCGCAGGCACGCGCCGACCGCATCGTTCCTTATAAGCGATCGTCGCCGCGCTCCGCGTCGTCCGTGTCGTCCGCGTCGCCGTCGTCGGTCGCCGACTCCTCGGCGTCAGCGATGTGCGCCTCGGTGCTCACGCGCTCCAAGTCGACGCCGACCTCCTCGGCGACGGCGTCGAGGACGGCCCGCTGTTCGGCCATCTCGTTTTCGAGCGTCTTGACGCGTTCGGAGGTGTCTATCACCGTCTCCTGCGTCTCGTCGACCTCGTCGCGGAGTTCGCTGATCTTCTTGTAGGTCCGTTCCGCGCGGTCGGCGAGCGTCTGGATCTTCTTAGCGGTGTCCCCGAATCCCATACCGGACGCTCGGCCCGCCGATACGTGTGCCTTTCCGTTCGGTACGATGCGTGCGCCGCGCGCCTCCCGGCACCCGCCCCCGGTCGACGGTGGACTTTTGCCCGACTCGCCCGTGAAACGGGTATGAGCGTCGACCGGATCCTGTTGACCAACGACGACGGCGTCGACGCCGCCGGACTCCGAGCGCTCTACGACGCGCTCGCGGAGGAGTACGCGGTGACCGTGGTCGCCCCGGCTGACGACCAGTCCTCGGTCGGCCGCCTCCTCTCCGACGACGTCGCCGTCGACGAGCACGACCTGGGCTACGTGGTCGGCGGGACTCCCGTCGACTGCGTCGTCGCGGGCCTCGGCGAACTCGTCCCCGACGCGGACGCGGTCGTCGCCGGCTGTAACGAGGGCGCGAACCTCGGAGCGTACACGCTCGGGCGGTCGGGAACCGTCTCCGCGGCGGTCGAGGCGACGTTCTTCGGCGTCCCGGCGGTCGCGACCTCGATGTACGTGCCCGGCGGCGACGACTGGTGGAAACGCGAGTTCGAGACCGACGACTTCGCCCACGCGGCCCGCGCGACCGAGTTCCTCCTCGACGAGGCGGTCGGCGCGGGCGTGTTCGAGCGCGCGGACTACCTCAACGTCAACGCGCCGATAGCGGACGAAGCGCGCGCGCCGCTCCGCGTCACGACGCCCTCGACGTGGTACGGGATGCGCGCCGAGCGGAACGGCGACGGTCGCGTCGGCTTTTCGGACCCGATCTGGGGCCTGATGAACGACGGCGACGTGCCGGACCCGGTCGGGACCGACCGCCGGGCGGTCGTCGACGGCGAGGTCTCGGCGTCGCCGCTGTCGGTCCCGCACGCCGCCGAACCGAACGCGGGCCTCGACGAACTGGTCGAGGCCTACGAGGCCGCCGTTCGGTCGTAAAAAGCAGTCCTCGCGACGCGTCGCGCCTACTCCCCGTCGCCGGTGCTCACGGTCACCTTCGCCTCGCTCAGCACGCGGTCGCCCATCTCGTAGCCCGGCTCGTACACCTCGTGGATCGACCCCTCCGGGCGATCGCTGTCGACGCGGAGCATCACCTGATGGCGCGCGGGGTCGACCGCCTCGCCCGGATCCGGCTCGATCGACTCGACGCCCTCCTCGGCGAGCACCTCGTCGAACTTCTCCAGCGTCGACTCGACGCCGGGCCGGAGGTCACTCCCCTCCTCCTGATCGAGCGCGCGCAGGAGGTCGTTGCGGACGGGGGCGAGCCGCTCGACGAGCGCCTCGGAGGCGCGCTCGCGGATCTCCGCTTGCTTCCGCTTCGCGCGCTCCTTGTAGTTGCTGAAGTCCGCCTTCACGCGGGCGAGCTTGCTCGTCAGCTCCTCGACCTCCTCGTCGCGCTCGCGGAGCGCCCCGCGGGTCTCGGACAGCTCCGCCTCCAGCGCCGCGACCTCGCGGGCGAGCGCGTCGTCGTGTTCGGCGACCGCGGCGGCGAGCGCCGCCTCGTCTCTCCGGGCATCGGCGGGGGCGTCCGCCGAGCCGTCGCTCCGTTTCTCGCCGGTCGCCTCCGCCGTGCCGTTCGTTCGCTCCGCGTCGCCCTCGGCGTCGTCGGGGGTCTCGACATCGACGGCGTCGTCGTCGCTCATACCCGATCGAAGTCGGTCGGCGGGCATAAGCGTTCACAAGCGCGACGCCGCGAGTCGGGGGTGGAGGGGGGTCGCTACCGCCGCGTCGAGGAAACCGACCGCCGCGTCGAGGGAACCGACCGCCGTGTCGAGGGGGTCGCTACCGCCGCGTCGAGGAAACCGCTACCGTCGCGCCGACAGCGCCGTGACGACGCCGTTCGTCCAGCCGAACCCGTACTGGGGGTCGTACTCACCCAGATCGGTCGTCTCCCCGACCGACCGGACGTCGTACTTCTCCGCCATGCGGCCGGTCTCCTCGAAGGAGCTCCGCGCGAGGTCGACCCACCGGTCGGCGATCTCGTCGGCCAGGGCGTCGTGCCCGTATCGCCGGAGGCCGGTGACCGCCATCCAGTGGAGGGGTGCCCAGCCGCTCGGCGCGTCCCACTGCTCGCCGGTGTCTTCGAGCGTCGTGACCAGCCCGCCGGGCCGGAGGAAGTCGTGACGGAGCCGGTCGGCGACCGCCGCCGCCCGCTCGTCCGTCGCGGCTCCGGTGAAAAGCGGCGCGACGGCGGCCAGCGTCAGGCGGTCGGACCGGTCGTCGTCGACCCACGAGTAGTCGACGTAGAACCCGGCGTCCGGGTCCCAGCAGTACCGGTTGATCGCCTCGCGGCGGTCCGCGGCCAGGTCGGCGTACCGCTCGCCGGCCTCGGTCCGTCCGACGCGCGGGAGCCACTCGGCGAGCGCCGACTCCATGCCGAAGAGGACCGCGTTGAGGTCGACCGGTATCAGGTCGGTCGTCCGGATCGTGGTGAGGTCGTCGCCCGCCAGCCACCGCGAGCTGAAGTCCCACCCGGACTCGCAGGCGGCCCGGACGTCACGGAACAGATCCGGGCGGTCGTCGACGGGGACCCGATCCGCGAGGCGGCGGTCCTCGTGGTAGGACTCGGGTCGCGGGCGGGCGCGGTCGTCCCAGTACCGGTTGAGGACCGCACCGTCTGAGAGCCCGACGACGCGCCGGTGGGCCGCGGAGCCGTCGGCGTCGGCGACGCGGTCGGACCCGCTCGTCCAGAAATCGTGTTCCGTCCGGAGCGCCTCCACGTGCGGGGCGACGGCGTCGAACCCCGCCTCCTCTTCCAGCACCCGCAGCATGCGGTAGAACAGCGGGACCTGCGACCGGCTGTCGTAGTACGCCCGGTTCCCGAGGGGGACGAACCCGAAGCGGTCCAAAAGCGACGCGATGTTCCCGACCATCCCGTCGATCAGATCGGTCCGCCCGGCCGCCGCCAACCCCTCCGCGGTGAAGTAGCTGTCCCAGTAGTACATCTCGCGGAAGCGGCCGCCGGGCACGACGTGCGGGTTCGGGAGGGAGACGACCGTCGACCCCGCGGCGTCGGGGGCGTCGAAGGTCCGCGTCAGCGCCCCCCACAGCGAGGACACGTGGTCCTCCATCGACCGCGACGCGGCGAGGTCGGGCGCGGCCCCGACCGGCTCGGGCAGCCTGAAGTGGTCCTCGACGAACGACGCCAGATCGAAGTCCCGCTCGCTCCGTTCCGTCAGGTACCGTTCGAAGAGCAGGTCCGGGTCGACGCGAGGTTCGGCGTCGACGAACCGCTTGTCGTCCTCGAAGAGGTCCCGCCGCTGGACGGTCCGAAAGAGTTCGCCGGAGATCTGCGGAAAATGACTGTAGTCGAAGAGACCGGAACTCATCTCCAGCACGTAGTGAAAGGATTGCTAAGTAATTATTGAATTAGCCGGACAGAGAACGAAGAACACGCACCTAGGCCTGTCCTCTTATTCGTAGTCCATGATTAATTATAAGTGTAATAAATGAATATCGGAGGGTAGTCGATGACTCGCATTAGCATGCGGTCGGTGAGCAAGTACTTCGACGGGGGTGACACGGTCGCCAACTACAAGCTGGACATGGAGGTGGACGACGGGGAGTTCGTGGTGTTCCTCGGCCCGTCCGGCTGCGGCAAGACGACCGCGCTCCGGATGATCGCGGGGCTGGAGGACCCCTCCGACGGGGAGATCTACTTCGACGACGACCGCGTTGACGGGATGCCCCCCGCCGACCGGAACGTCGCGATGGTGTTCCAGAACTACGCGCTGTACCCCCACATGACCGTTCGGGAGAACATCGAGTACCCGCTGAAGGTGAGGGGGATCCCCCCGGAGGAGCGCGACGAGCGCGTCGCGCAGGTGGCCGAGCTGTTACACATCGAAGACCAGATGGGAAGCGATCCGGGCGAGATCTCCGGCGGGCAGCGGCAGCGGACCTCGCTCGCGCGGGCCATCGTCCGCGAGCCGTCGGTGTTCCTGCTCGACGAGCCGCTCAGTAACCTCGACGCGAAGCTCCGCTTAGAGATGCGCTCGGAGCTGAAGCGGATCCAGAACGAGCTGGGGATCACGACGGTGTACGTCACGCACAACCAGGAGGAGGCGATGAGCATGGGCGACAAGATCGTCGTGTTAAACGACGGTACGATCCGGCAGGTCGCCGAGCCGGAGGAGCTGTACCAGCGGCCCCGGACGACGTGGGTCGCGAAGTTCATCGGCTCGCCCCCGATGAACCTCTTCGAGGGCGAGAACCGCGACGGGACCGTCCACCTCGCCGAGGGCAACACCCTCCCGACGCCGGCGGAGTCGTCGTCGTCGACCGTGTCCGTCGGGGTCCGACCCGAGGACATCGACGTGTCGACCGATCCGCCCGACACGGACTGGACCCTGCCGGGGACGGTCAAGACGGTCGAACCGCTCGGCGAGTACGTGCTGGTCAACGTCGAGGTGGGCGGCTCCGTGGTCAACGTCAAGGTCCCGCACACCGACGCGACGGCGGGCGACGCCGTCCACCTAACCTTTGACCCGGCCGACGCGTACCTCTACGACGAGAACGGCGAACTGGTGGCCTGACACCATGTCTGTCGCATCGTACCTCGAGGACCGGCTCGACCGCGACGTGGACCGCGAGAAGCTCACGGCGATCCTCGTGTTCATGCTCCCCGGTCTCACTCTGTTCGCCGTCTTCTCCGTCGGCCCGATGCTGTACTCGGCCGTCGGGAGCTTCTTCACCTGGGACGGGTTCGATATCGCGCAGTTCGCGGGCTTCGAGACGTGGATCGCGACGTTCCAGGACGACGCGATCATCAACTGGAGCAACCTCCTCGCCTTCGAGTACCCGATGGGGGCGCTCCCGCAGAACATCATCTGGATGGTCGTTCACGTCCCGTTGAGCACGTTCCTCGGTCTCGGGCTCGCGCTGCTTTTCGCCGACCTGCGCGGCCGGAGCATCCTGCGCTCGATGGTGTTCCTCGCGTTCACGACGCCCACGGTCGTGATCGGGCTGGTGCTGCTGTTCGTCTACGACCCGCAGGCCGGGATCTTCAACGGGCTGCTCCGGTCGATCGGGTTGGAGTCGCTGGTTCGGAACTGGGTTCAGGAGCCGCAGATCGCGATCTACGCGCTCGTCCTCGGCGGCGTCTGGGTCCAAACGGGCTTTAGCATGCTGTTGTACAGCTCCGCGCTCGCTGGGATCGACCCCGCGTTACTGGAGTCCGCCCGCGTCGACGGCGCGGGGCGGTTCCGACGGTTCAAGGACATCATCTGGCCGCTGGTCAAGCCCGTGACGGCGGTCGTCGTTATCATGAGCATGATCTGGGTGATCCGGATCTTCGCCATCGTCTACGCGGCCGGCGGCCCGTCCGGCGGTCCGGGCGGGGTGTTCTCCGTGCTCGGTCTGGAGGTGTACCAGGCCGCGTTCTCGACGCCGATCGAGTACAGCAAGGCGATGGTTGTCGCCCTCATCGAACTCGTGATCGCGCTCCCGATGGCGTGGTACATCGCGTCAATGGATTGACCCACAATGACAGACACATACAACCCAGACGACTCGACCGACGCCGACAGCCAGCCGAAGACCGACGGCGGGCGCGTGTACCACGAGCCGCCTGAGACCGCCCCGACCGCCGAGGGGAGCGCCATCGAGCGCCTCCGCGCGTCGGTCCCGCGCGGCCCGCGCGCGCTCCGGTACGTGGTCGCTATCGGCGTCGCGCTCCTGTGGCTCGTCCCGCTCGTGGGGCTGTTCATGGCCTCCGTCCGCCCGCTCGACCAGATCATTCAAGGCTGGTGGAACTTCGAGACGTTCACCGTCACCTTCGAGAACTACGCCCGCGCGTGGACGTTCCAGTCCGGCCCGATGCGGCAGGCGATGTGGAACACCGCGATCGTCACGATCCCGTCCGTCCTCGCCGTGACGCTGCTCGGCACGATGGTCGCGTACCCGTTCGCCCGCTTCGACTTCCCGCTGAAGACCGGGCTGTTCTTCCTGCTCATCGTGGTCATGGCCGCGCCGCCCGAGCTGGTGGCGATGGGCAACTACAACACGCTGCGGACGACCGGGCTGTTCGACACGTACATGGGGCTCATCCTCGTCCACATCGGCTGGGGAATGGGGTGGGTCGTCATGTTCCTCCGGAACTTCCTCTTGGGACTCCCGGAGGAGTTAGAGGAGGCCGCCCGGATCGACGGCGCGTCCCGGTATCAGATCTTCAAGTCGATCGTGTTGCCGTACTCCGCCCCGGCGCTCGTCTCCGTGGCCGTCATCCAGTTCACGTGGGTGTGGAACTCCTTCTTCTTTCCCCTCGTGTTCATGCGCTCGCGGGAGAACCAGCTCGCGCCGCAGGTGCTCCCGCTGATGAAGGGTCGGCTCCAGATCGACTGGGGACTCGTCGCCGCCGGCTCCGTGCTGACGATGATCGTCCCCATCCTCCTGTTCGTCACGCTCCAGCGGTACTACAAGCAGGGGATGGTGGCCGCGGTCGCGGACTGACCCGATCGCCGCCGCTCGTCGTTTCCGTTTTCGACGCAGTTCCCCCTTCGAGACGAGAACGCGAGACGGAGATCGGCTCCGATCACTCGTCGGCGAGTCCGGCCGGCAGGAACGGGGCGATGTCGGTGTGAACGAACAGGACGTACTCGTCGCTCAGGCGGCGACAGAAGAGGGCGAATTCGCCGGACTCTCGGACCGCGTCGAGCTTCGGCTCCGAGCCGCCCGGGTCGTAGTACGCGGGCACTAACACCGCCGTTTCGTTCTCCGGATCCCGCTCGACGATCAGCAGGTACACCAGTCCGCCCTCCTCGGCGCGGAACGTCTCGACGTCGGTGAACTCGGACTCCCCGGCGATCGCTTCCAACTCCTCGTACTCTGGACCGGGAACGACGACGTCGAGACCGGTTCGAGCCGCCGAGTCGACGAGGACGGAATCGCCCGGATGTAGTTCGACGGCCGTCCAGCCGCGGTCGCGGTACGCGTCCGCCGTCGCGGCCATGTCCGCCATGACGGCCTGCCAGCCCTCGGTCGCGTGGGCGTCGGGAACTGCGTCTGTAGCGGGATCTTCGGACATACGTTGAGGCCCGGTAGCATGTGAGATAAGCGTTGTCCACCTACTGGCAGGCGCTCGGACACCGCGGGAACCGTGCGAAGGGGGCACAAGCTATTTCTCCGATGCGGAACGTCTCTCGTGTAGTGACTGACCTCCTTTCACTCTCCGGTCTCCGGACGCAGTTCAAGACGAAACGAGGCGCGGTGAAAGCGGTCGACGGCGTCGACCTCACGATCGAAGAGGGCGAGACGGTCGGTCTCGTCGGCGAATCTGGATCAGGCAAAAGCGTCACGGCGCTGTCCGCGATGGACCTCGTGGACAGCCCCGGCGAGGTCGTCGGCGGCCGAGCGTCGCTCCGATCGGCCGACCTCGCCGCCGACCTCGCCGCCGACCACGACGGTGCGGTGGTGTCGTATCCGTTCGCGCTGATCGACGCCGTCTGGGAGATCGCCGCCGACCTCCGCGAGGGGACGGAGGTCTCCTCGACGCCACGGAAACTCCGGGGGATCGCCGACGACCTCACGGACCAGAGCGATCCCGCGGGGCTCGCGGACACGCTCAGAGCCGCCGCTGGACGGCTGTCCGACGGTTCGGGCGAGGACATCGCCGACGGGCTCACGGACGCGCTGGAGGGGGCCGTCGACGGGTTCGTCTACGTCGACGCCGAGGCCCGCGAACAGCTCCGGGGCGGAACGCCCGCAGACGCGATCACCGTCTCCGAGGGCGTGATCGATCTCACCGCAGCGCCCGAGGAGGCGATGCGGAAGATCCGCGGCGGCGAGATGGGGATGATCTTTCAGGATCCGATGACGTCGCTCAACCCGGCGGTGACCGTCGGTGAGCAGGTGGCGGAGTCGCTCCGGCTCCACCGGTACGGGGGGCGCAAGCGGGACACGTGGCTCAACGCGATCCGCGAGATCCTCCCCAAGATCGGCGGTCGAGAGTTCGACGACGCGATAATCGACGACGTCGTCGACATCCTCACCGACGTGGGGATCCCGGAAGCGATGTCGCGGCTCGAAGAGTATCCGCACGAGTTCTCCGGCGGCATGCGCCAGCGCGTCCTCATCGCGATCGCGCTGGCGTGTCAACCCGACCTGCTCATCGCCGACGAGCCCACCACGGCGCTCGACGTCACGATCCAAGCGCAGATCCTCGACCTGATCGACGACCTCCAAGACGAGTTCGGGATGTCCGTGCTGATGATCACCCACGACCTCGGCGTGGTCGCGGAGACCTGCGACCGGGTCGCGGTGATGTACGCGGGAGAGATCGTCGAGGAGGGACCCGTCGAGGAGATATTCCACGACCCCAGCCACCCGTACACGTACACCCTACTGGAGTCGATTCCGACCGAGGAGAAAGAGCGGCTCACGCCGATCGAGGGGAACGTCCCCGACCTCATCGACATGCCCGACGGGTGTCACTTCGCGGACCGCTGCCCGTGGGCTCAGCCGGACTGCCGGACGGGAGAGATCCCGTTCCTCCAGCACGGCGGGGCGGACGTCGACCACCGGTCGAAATGTATTCTCCCGGAGTTCGACGAGAACGAGTACGGCACTGACGGCGTCCAATCGGCGACAAAACACGACATCGGGGAGCCGCTCGTGCGGCTCGACGGGATGCGGAAGTACTACGAACAGGAGACGGGAATCTTGAGCCGAGTGTTCGGGAGCGCGCCGAGCGTTCGCGCCGTCGACGGTATCGATCTCGACGTTCACGCCGGCGAGACCCTCGGACTGGTCGGCGAGTCCGGCTGCGGGAAGTCGACGGCCGGACGGGCCCTCCTCCACCTCGATCCGCCGACCGACGGGACGGTCGTGTTCGCGGGCGAGGACTTGGGCGACCTCTCGAAGACCGAACTCCGGGAGAAGCGCAAGGACATGCAGATGGTGTTCCAAGACCCAATGTCGAGTCTCGACCCGCGGATGACCGTCGGGCAGACCGTCATGGAGCCGCTGAAGATCCACGACCTCGCCGAGGGACGCCGCCGCGAACGCGTCTTCGAACTGCTCGATGAGGTCGGTCTCGACCGGAGTCAGTACGGTCGGTACCCGCACGAGCTCTCCGGCGGGCAGCGGCAGCGGGTCGGCATCGCCCGGGCGCTCGCCGTCGACCCTGACTTCATCGTCGCGGACGAGCCGGTGTCCGCGCTCGACGTCTCCGTCCAAGCGCAGATCATCAACCTGATGCAGGACCTTCAGGCCGAGTACGGGCTGACGTATCTGTTCATCGCTCACGACCTCTCGGTCGTGCGGCACATCTCCGACCGCGTCGCGGTGATGTATCTCGGTGAGATCGTCGAGATAGCCGCGACGGACGAGCTGTTCGCCGAGCCGAAACACCCGTACACGAACGCGCTGCTGTCGGCGATTCCGGAGCCGGACCCGCTCGCCGAGACCGAAGACCGGACCCTCCTCAAAGGCGACGTGCCCTCGCCGATCAATCCCCCCAGCGGCTGTCACTTCCGCACGCGGTGTCCGGCGGTCATTCCGCCCGACGACCTCGCGATCGATCAGGAGCGCTACCGGGAGGTCATGTTCTACCGACAGCGGGTCGAGACGCGCAACATCGACCTCGCGGCGATGCGGGAGCGAGCGAGCGCCGCAGAGTCACCGGGGGGCGTCGCCGCCGACGGCGGGAGCGGCTTCCACGCGGCGATACGAGCGGAGTTCTTCGACGGCCCGCTGTCGGGACCGGCCGGAGACGCCGTCGAGGAGTCGTTCGACGCGCTGGCCGACGACGACTGGGAGCGCGCCGAACGAGTCCTCCGCGAGACCTTCGAGAGCGTCTGCGAGCGGAGCGACCCCGCGCTGAGCGACGACGACCACCCCGCGGCGTGTCATCTGTTCACCGAGGAACTGGACTGACGGGTCGGGAGACGGGTCCCGAGAACCGTTTCGAGAGCCGCTGACACTTCTGACCGACACCCAGCCGTCCGGTACTGTTATCTATGTTGGTGTTAGTAGACACATCTATGTCTGGTAATAACAACCAGGTACCCCGGCGAAGCTTCCTGAAAGCCGCCGGGAGCGCGACGGTCGCGACGGCCGCAACGAGCACGCTCGCCGGCTGTGCGGGCGGGAACGGGAGTGAAGGCGGCACGCTCAGGTACGGGCGGAGCGCTCACTCGGAGACCCTCGACCCGCAGAACACGACGAGCGGCGAGGTCTCGAAGGTCACGAACCAGATATACGACGGGCTCATCGACTTCGAACCGGGCGAGGCGGCCATCACCGAGTCGCTCGCGACCGACTGGTCGATGGACGGGACCGAGGTCACCCTCACGCTGCGCGAAGACGCTCAGTTCGACGACGGCACGGAGTTCACCGCCGCCGACTTCATCGCCACGTACCGGCGGTTCACGGACGAGGACTACGAGTACTACTTCGAGGAGGGGTCCGCTTACGGTCCGTTCACGCTCGGAAACTGGATCGACTCCGTGGAGGCCGACGGCGATTACACGCTCAACATCACGCTCACGCAGCCGTACGCGCCGTTCCTTCGGAACCTCGCGATGTTCGCGGCGGTCGTCCTCTCGCAGGACGACATCGAGAGCGGCTTCGACTTCAACGGCGACGCCAACGGGACCGGGCCGTTCCAGTTGGACGAACTCGACAACGCGAACGGTCGCATCCGGCTGACGCCGAACGAGGACTACTGGGGAGACGGTCCGCAGATCACCGAACTGCTGTTCATCGAACGCGGGCAGAATTCCACGCGTGCGCAGGCGCTGGTCGAGGAGGAACTCGAGATCATCGACAACCTCGACCCGTCGACGATCAGCACCGTCGAGAACGCCGACAGCGCGGAGGTCGTCAGCGGCCAAGGGATCAACATCGGCTACATGGTGTTCAACCAGTCCCGCGTCGAGGCGTTCCGCGACGCTCGCGTCCGGCAGGCGATCAGCTACGCTATCGACACGCAGTCGATAGTCGAGGAGGTCTACGACGGGATCGCGACGCAGGCCGACCAGCCGTGTCCGCCGGCGCTGTTCGGCCACAACGACGACATCGACCCCTATCCGCAGGACCTCGATCAGGCACAGAGCCTCTTGGAGGAGGCCGGCTACGGGGACGGCTTCTCGTTCCAGCTCACGACGTTCCAGAACGCTCGCGGCTACAACCCCGCGCCGCTCCCCACCGCGGAGACGATCCGAACCAACCTCGGCGAGATCGGCATCGAGGTCGAGATCGACGACCGCCAGTTCTCCGACTACCTGACTTACACCGGAGAGGGCAATCACGACGCCTCGCTGTCCGGCTGGTACACGGACAACGCCGACCCGGACAACTTCTACTACGTGCTGCTTCACCCGCAGGTAGAGTCCCCGGACGGACAGGACTGGGTGGACTGGGAGACGGAGGGGTTCAACACCTCGAACCGCGCGGCGTGGGCGAACCAGGAGTACATGGACCTCATCGAGGAGGCCCAGCAGACGGCCGACCAGGACGGCCGCGCGGACCTCTACCACGAGGCGGCACAGATCGCCCGCGACGAGGCCCCGTGGGTGTACATCGACTACGCCGACGAGATCCGCGGCGTGGGGACGGCCGTGAGCAACTACACGGTGTCCGCGATCGGCGGTCCGCACCTCCACCTCGTCGAAGTGGAGTGAGTCCGACCGCGAACGGGACGAACGACCCCCGGTGACGGGAAGTTTTTAGCCGTTTGAAAATACGGGTTCCTGTAAATGGTATCAAAGCGGTTCGTCGCGAAACGACTCCTGTTGCTAGGGCCGGTGTTGTTCGGCGTCGCGACGGTCGTCTTCGCGATCCTCCACCTCTCTCCCGGCGATCCTGCGCTGACCATCGCGGGCGAGCGGGCGAGCCAAGAGTTCGTCGAAGAGGTTCGGTCGAACCTCGGGTTAGACGATCCGCTCTGGGAACAGTACCTGCGGTTCCTCCGCGAGACGGCCACGCTCGAGTTCGGACAGTCCTACCAGATCCAGCGCGGGACGCCGGTTCGCTCGATCCTCGTGAACCGTCTGCCGATCACCATCGAGCTGGCTATCCTCGGTCAGATCGCGGGGCTGTTGTTCGGACTCCCGCTGGGAATATTGAGCGCGGTGAAACAGGACACGCTGACCGACCACTTCACGCGCGTCGGCGCGCTCGCCGGAATCAGCGTCCCGATCTACTGGAGCGGGCCGCTGCTGATCCTGCTCTTCGCACAGATTCTGGGGGTGCTCCCGACGAGCGGCCGGATATCCTCGTCGTACTTCGTCGACACCACGACGGGACTGATCCTCGTCGACACGCTGATCGAAGGGAACGTCGAGGCGTTCCGGTCCGCGGCCACCCACCTGCTGATGCCCGTCGTCGTGCTCGGCATCTACTCGATGGCGTTCATCTCCCGGATGATGCGGTCCTCGATGCTCGAAGTCATCCGCCAAGACTACATGCGGACCGCACGCGCGAAAGGGCAAGGCGAGAAGATCACCGTGCTGAAACACGGGCTTCGGAACGCGTTCATCCCGGTCATCACCATCATCGGGATCCAGTTCGGATCGCTCCTCGGCGGGTCGGTCCTGACCGAGACGGTCTTCGAGATCAACGGGATCGGCACGCTCCTCGTCACCGCCATCGAACAGAGCGACTACCCGGTCGTACAGGCTACCGTCCTCGTCTTCGCGTTCATGTACACGCTCGTGAACCTCTTCGTGGACATCACCTACTCGGTTCTAGACCCCCGGATCGACCAATGAGCACCGAAACACCACAGTCGTCGGACGTCGAACGGAACGTCGTCGAGCGGCTCCGCGCCAGTCCGTTCCTTCAGGAGCTGCTCTCGAACCGCATCGCCGTGTTCGGGCTACTGATTATCGGGACGATGTTCGCGGTGGCGATCTACGCCCGGCTCACGTACGAACTCGACGCGATCGTCGACACGATGTTCAACGCGAACCCGACCCAGGCGGCACCCAGCACGGAGTTCTGGTTCGGGACCGACGGACAGGCGCGCGACATCTTCCCCCGAGTGCTGTACGGTGCCTGGTACGCGCTGAAGTTCGGGACGGCGACCGTGTTGGCGTCGACGGTCCTCGGGATCGCCGCCGGGGTCGTCGCGGCGTACTACGGCGACCTGACCGACAACGTCATCATGCGGACGATGGACGTGCTGCTGTCGTTCCCCTCGCTCCTGTTGGCGCTCGCGCTCGTTACCATCTTCCCGGAGTCGCTGGGGCTGTGGCGCGCCGTCGCCGCGCTCACGCTCGTGTACACGCCGCGGTTCGCCCGCGTCGTCCGCGGGGCGGCGCTGAAGGTCTTAGAGGACGAGTACATCGACGCGACGTACGCGCTCGGGGCGACCGACCCGCGGCTGCTGATCCGGCACGTGCTCCCGAACTGTCTGGCACCGATCACGGTCCAGTCGACGCTGAACTACGGTCTCGCTATCATCGACATCGCCGCCCTGTCGTTCCTCGGGTTCGGGGCGAGCCCCGGCGACCCGTCGTGGGGAATGATGCTCTCGGAGGGCGTCGAACGGGGGCTCTTCTCGGGCGCGTGGTGGTGGTCGTTCTTCCCCGGACTGTTCCTCGCGCTCACCGTCTTGGGGTTCAACCTCCTCGGCGACGGGATGCGCGACGCGCTGGACCCGCGGATGCGAGACACCGTTGACTGACTCCTCGCTCCCGATATCGCGGTCTCGCCGCGTCCGCTACCGAACGCTGGTCTTCGGTGCGGTTCGATGGGCGGTGGTCGGCGCTGTGGTCGGGGCCGTCGTCTCCGCGGGACTACTCGCGTTCTGGCCGCCGAAGCCGGCCACGGACACCTCGTTCGCGCTCGGTGCGTTAGTCCTCGGGTTCGGCGTCACCGCGTGGTCGACGGCGGTCGGTCTCGGCCGGACCATCGAGGGACTCCAAGCACGTCTCGATGTCTCCTCCGACTGGACGGAGGCGAGCGCACGCGAGGCGTTCTTCGTGCTGTCGTGGACGGGGACCGGATGGGCGTTCGCCGCCGCGTTGCTCTCGGTCGCGCTCGGCGTGTGACCGGTGTCGCGGGAAACCGACCGCGAATCCTTCCGACTCAGTACGGCAACACGCCGGTCACGGTACCGAGCAGCGCGACACCGATCGCGAGGACCTGCGCGACGAAGAACGCCTTCGAGGAGGCCCAGCCGAAGTACAGCAGCGTGATCATCGGGATCGCGCCGATGGCCGCCGGCCAGAACCCCATCGTGAACAGGATCGCGAGGAGGCCAGTCGTCGCGAGGATGAGCACGTCCATCCCGAGCGAGACGAGGTTCCGGCGGCGAAGCTCCTCGGGGTCGAACATCTGCGCCAGCGACCCGCGGCGGTCGCTTCGGTCGTCCGTGGTCGACGTCGACGACATGGTCAGTCGTTAAGCGTCTCCTGATGCGCGTCGTCGAGCGCGCTCGTGATCTCCTCCGTCGCGGTGTCGGGCGTGGCCCACAGGCCCTTGAGCACCGACCAGAACTCCTGCTGGAACGGGTTCCCGAGCGCGTCGTCGAGGTCGGGCACGACCGTCACCTCGGCGGCGAGGTCGGGCAGGTTCGCCATGACCTCGATCTCGTAGGCGTCGTCTGGCACCTCGGTGTTGGAGGCGATGAACCCGCCGTCCTCGACCCACACCTGCTGGCCCTCGGCGGAGACGAACGAGCTCAGCGCCTCGCGGGCGGCGTCGACGTTGTCCGAGTACGTCGGGACGGTGAACCAGTTGACCGACGAGGAGATGCCGTCGACGCCGGGGAGCCGGAAGACGCCGAGGTCCGAGGGATCCTGAACCGCGTCCTGCGCCGGCGTGAACGACCCCATGAAGTACAGCGGGAGGCTGTTGTCCCAGAAGTACTCGTACTGGACGCCGAAGTCGCGCGTCTGGCTGAAGTGCCCCTCCTCGTGGAGCGCCTTGATCTCGTCGAAGGCGGTCGCGACGCGGTCGTCGGTGAAAGAGGCGTCGCCGTCGATGAGGCCCTGCTGGAGCGACGCGCCGTCGTCCTGCCGCATGAGGAAGCCCTCGGTGAGGTCGCTGAGCGGCCACCCGGTCCCGTTCCCGGAGGCGATCGGGGCGTCGACCCCGTCGATGGCCGCGATCTCGTCGAGCAGCGTCAGGAACTCGTCGTAGCTCTCCGGCTCCGAGAGGCCGTGCTCGTCGAAGAACGACTTCCGGTACCAGAAGCCGGGCTTGAGGTCCATCTTGAACGGCGCGGCGTACACCTCGCCGTCGACGGTCACCCGCGACGGGTCGACCGCGAAGTTCTCGGGGTCCCACGCGTCGCCCACCGGTGCGAGGTGGCCGTTCTGCGCGTCGGAGATGATCCGCGCCGGCGAGGGCATCACGACGATGTCCGCGGAGGCGACGCCGGACTCGTAGTCCATCAGCGTCCCGGTGAGCAGGCTGTCGGTGTCGCGCGGGAAGTACTCTAAGCTCATTCCCGTCGACTCCTCCACGAAGTCCATCACCTTGCTGAACGACTCCTGCTCGCCGCCGGACCAGACGCCCGTGATTTCGAGGCTGCTGGCTCCGTCGTCACCCCCGTCCCCGCCGTCCCCGCCGTCGGATCCGCCGCCGGAACAACCGGCGAGTGCGACGCTCCCCAGCACCGACGCGGTTCCGGTCGTCTTCAGTACGCCCCGCCGCGTAGTACAGGATCGATCATCGGACATGTCGTTCCCATCCTTCGGTCCCAATTACTTCAAATTTGCTTATTAATTACCGCTATAGTCACTAATCTCAACCGGTGCGACGCGATCGGTGACCACCGCTATTTATTGGCGTCTCGGCGGTTGATGGGGACATGACGGTCGAAGCCGACCCGTCCGCCGACTCGACGCGTCGTCCGAACGTAGTGCTGGTTCACTGTCACGACCTCGGGCAGCAGCTCGGCTGTTACGGGGCCGACGTCGACACGCCGAACATCGATCGGATCGCGGCCGACGGCGTCCGAATGGCGAACAGCTTCTGTTCGGCCCCGCAGTGTTCGCCCAGCCGGTCCAGCATGATGACCGGCTACTACCCCCACGAGAACGGCGTCATGGGGCTGGCACACATGGGCTGGGCGCTCGGAGACGACTGGGACACGCTCCCGAAACACCTCCGGGCGGCGGGGTACGACACCGCCCTGCTCGGCTTCCAACACGAGGTCCCCGACGAGCCGGAGCGGCTGGGGTACGAGTACGTCGACAGCGGGACGAAGTGCGCGCTCGAACTCGTCGACGTCGTCGACGACTTCCTCGCCGAGCGCGCCGACGCCGACGATCCCTTCTTCGTCTCCATCGGCATCGAGGAGCCGCACCGCCCGTTCCGCCGGGAGTACCTCCCCGAGGGGACGTACGACGACGCCGACCCCGACGCGGTCGACCTCGACGACTTCCCGTACCTCCCGGACGCGCCGGGGGTCCGCGAGGACGCCGCCGACCTCGACGCGCTCGTCTCCGAGGTGCTCGACCCGGCGGTCGGCCGCTACCGCGAGTCGCTCGCGGACGCCGGGCTGGCCGAGGAGACAGTGTTCGTGTTCACGACCGACCACGGCTTGGCGCTCCCCCGAGCGAAGGGCACCTGTTACGACCCGGGGATCGAGACCGCGCTCCTGATCCACCGGCCGGGCGCGGTCGAGGGCGGCGAGGTCCACGACGACCTGGTCACCAACGTCGACTTCACGCCGACGATGCTGGACCTGCTCGGGATCGACCCGCCGACGGGGGTCTCCGGCGAGTCGTTCGCGCCGCTGCTCCGCGGTGACTCCCACGACGGCCGCGACCGGATCTTCGCCGAGATGACGTGGCACGACCGGTACAACCCGATCCGCGCGGTCCGGACGGAGCGGTACAAGTACGTCCGCAATTTCTCCGTGCTCCCGAGGGTGTTCGTCCCGATGGACGTCGCCCCCACGGCCTCGGGCCGCGAGGTCCACGAGGAGTTCCACGTCCCGCAGCGCCCGGCCGAGGAGCTGTACGACCTCGAAGCCGACCCGCACGAGTCGGAGAACCTCGCTTCCGACAAGAAGCCGTTCGAGACGGCGGCGGAGGCGAGCGACCCGGACCCCGCCCACGTCGACGCGCTCGACCGGCTCCGCGACGAACTGGAGGCGTGGATGGAATCGACCGACGACCCGCTCCTCGACGGGCCGGTCCCGTACCCCGACGTGGAGTGACGGGCCGGACGGCGTCCGTTCCTCCCTAGATCCGTCTCGATGATTTTTATACACAGAGGTAGTTAATCGATCGTCATGGACACCGAGGAACTCCTGGAGACGCTCCAGGCCGCGGACCTCTCTTACTATCAGGCGAACGCGTACGTCACGCTCCTCGAACTGGGGACGGCGTCGGCGACCGAAGTCGCGCAGGCCAGCGACGTGCCCGACGCGCGGATCTACGACGTCCTCCGCGACCTCGACGACTTCGGGTACGTGGAGCTGTACGAACAGGAGACGTTTCAGGCGCGCGCGACCGACCCCGAGACCATCGTCTCGGGGCTCACGGACCGCGCGAGCGCGCTCGAATCGGCCGCCGCGGAGATCGAGGAGCGCTACGAGCGGCCGACGCTGGACACCCAGACGGTCAGCATCGTCAAGCGGTTCGACACGGTCCTCGAAGCGGCCCGCACGTTCGTCCGCGACGCCGACACGCAGGTCCACGCGGCGCTCACCCGCGAGCAGTTCGACGCGCTGCGCGGCGACCTCGTCGACGCGCGCGACCGCGGCGTCACGGTCAACGTCACGGTCCTCGACCGCGACGGCGACGAGTCCCTCGACGACGCGGACTACGAGGGGGCCGTGAACGTCGCGCACCGCCTCTCCCGTCCCGCGCCGTTCGTGCTCACCTCGGACCTCCGCCGGACGGCGTTCGCGCCGAACCCCGCCGCGGTCGAGGACTACGGGCTGATCCTCCGCAACCGGTCGTTCACGTACGTCTTCTTCTGGCATTTCCTCCTCTTCATGTGGCTCCCCTCGCCCGTCGCGTACGAGGCCGGAGCGGCCGGATCCAAGCGGTACGCGGACATCCGGCAGTTCCTGCTGGAGAACCGCAGCCGGATCCGCGGCGAGGAACCCCTCCGGGTCGAGATCGAGGGCCGCGAGACGGACAGCGACCGCTCCGTGACGCTCTCCGGCGAGGTCGTCGACGCCGAACACCTCTCGGACGGCGACGGGCGCGACGACCGCGCCCCGAGCGTGATGGCGCTGACGGGCACCGCCTCCGTGGTCGTCGACGACGGCGACCGACGGTGGACGGTCGGCGGCTGGGGCGCGACCTACGAGGACGTGGAGGCCGACCGGATCCACGTGACGGACGCGGCGGCCGAGCCCGAGGCCGAGCCGGCCGAGTGACGCCGAAGGGTAGCTATTCGACGCCGGCCCGGTGACGCGGACGGCGGCTTTATGATCGCGGCGACACGCGTTTGCTTCCGTATGCCACCTCGACTCTCGACCTTCTCGATCGCCGCCCGCGACCCCGAGACGGACGCGGTCGGCGTCGCCGTCCAGTCGAAGTTCGTCGGCGTCGGTGCCGTCGTCCCGTTCGTGAGCGCGGACGCCGGCGCGGTCGCCACGCAGAGCTTCGCGAACGTCGCGTACGGTCCCGACGGACTCGACCTGCTCCGCGAGGGCCACGCTCCGGCCGAGGCGATCGACCGCCTCACGGTCGACGACGACGAGGCCCCTTCCCGGCAGGTGGGCGTCGTCGGCGTCGACCCGGACGACGACCCCGCGGCGTTCACCGGGGACGAGTGCCACGACCACGCCGGCGACCGACAGGGGGACCACTACACGGTTCAGGGGAACATCTTAGAGAACGTCGACACCCTCGACGCGATGGCCGAGGCGTTCGAGGAGACCGACGGCGGCCTCCCGGAGCGGCTCATCGCCGCGCTCCACGCCGGCAACGAGGCCGGCGGCGACAGGCGCGGCGAGCAGTCGGCGGCGCTGTACGTCGCCAAGCCCGAGGGGGGCTACGACGGGAGAAACGACCGCTGGGTCGACGTGCGCGTCGACGACCACGAGCGCCCGATAGACGAGTTGGAACGCGTGTTCAAGATATACGACGTGACGCTTCTCGAACGCGAGGCTCCCGAGGAGACGCGGGAACTGACCGGTGAGGCGGCCGTCGCGGTCGAGTCGGCGCTCGCGGACCTCGGCTTCTACACGGGGGAACCCACCGCCGAGTTCGGCGAGGAGACCCACGAGGCGCTGGAGACGTTCCGCGGGGTCACCAACCCACCCCTAAAGGGGTGTGCTTGTCGGTGGACTCCCGTTCTGGCCTCTATTCAGAGGCAGGCGAGTAGCCGCCGTTCACGTTCAGCGTCCCCGACTTGAGGGCGAGGTGACTGATCGCCCCTCCGTGCGGAGACTTTTGCTCCGCACGGAGTAGCCGAAATCCGATGTTCTTCGCCGCGTTGTAATCTGCGTTGACCTCGTAGCCGCACTTCTGGCAACAGAACTTCGCTTGCGACCGGCGGTTCTCGTCTAGCGTCGTCCCGCACTTCGAACACCGCTTGGACGTGTACGCCGGGTCTACCTGTGTGGTGTCGATACCTTCCGCTTCCGCCTTGTACGCCACGTAGTCGTACAGGCGTCGAAACGCCCACGCATGGAACTTCTTTACACCCGGCATCCGGTCGCGGATGTCCGTTAACTCCTCGAACGCTATCCGGTCACACCCGTGCGCGACGGCTTCTTGGACGATAGCTTTCGAGATACGGTGGAGGTAATCCTCTACCCACCGCGTCTCTCGGTCCCCCATTCGTTCGATCGTTCGGTGGGCTGACTCCGTACCTGTCCGCTGTAGATCGCCACTGACGCGCTCGTACTCTTGACGACGGTGGGTGAGGTAGCCGCCGCTCCAGAACTGTCCGGTCGACGTGACGGCGATCTGTTCGATACCGAGGTCGACGCCGAGGACTGTGCTGTTCTCGGCGTCGCCTTCCTCCGGTATTTCGGACTCCACGTCGGCCTTCGTTCCGATGTGGAGGAAAAAGGTGTCCGTCGCGTCGCGGTACTGAAGCGTCGCATCCGTGACCTCGTACTCGTCGTTACAGAGGTACTTCGTTTGTGGGTTGTCTCCCGCCGGCGGGAGGACGTATTCAGCTTCGATACGTCCGCTCACCGTGGAGAGGGAGACGTGGTCGTCGTGGAACGTCGCACTTCGTTTGTCGTACCGGACGGAAGGCGTCGTGAAGTGCGGTTGCGACGCTTTCTTGCCGTCCTGCCAGCGGGCGATAACGCCTTTAATGGCTTCGGCGGCGCGGTTGCGTGCGGATTGAACGAGATTCGCTTGGAGGCGCGTCTGTTCGCGCACGTCAGAGTACGTCCGGTCGTGGAGTTTGTTCTTGGATGTAGGTTTGTAGTCGTCCTGCCATGCGTCTTGGACGACGTAGTTACACGCCCACAGATACTCCTCGATGGTTTCGTGGAGGAGAGTCGCGTCGCTGTCGTCGACGTCGAGTTTGACGACGACCGTGCGACGCACCTCCGCCATACTTCATAAAAGTAGGTATAAATTTATAAGTACTACGGTAGCGTGGGGGAGTCAAACTGTCGTTTCTCGGTGGCTGTTTCCCACCACGTCGGCTTCCTCCCACGGCTAAAGCCGTAGGTTTCCGGCTTGAATTGCTATGAACAACTTCGAGAACCACTCGCTCGCGGTGCTGGAGGACGCGCTGGCCCGCGGCTGGGAAAACACGGGATCCGACGGCGATGGTCCCGGACCCGACAACGATCCCGAAACGCGACTGGTCGACGCGATATGGCGCGGACTCTCCCGGCTCGATCGAGTCTGAGACGCTCCCGGTGTCGACCGTGACGGAAGGAGGGCGACCGTTCCGCGTCCCGTCCCCGGCGCGTTCGGTCGCGCTCGCAACGCCTAACACTCCGCGGCCAAGTACCGACCGCATGGAGCGCTTTCGGAACACCGGCCAGCCGGACTGGGACTGGTGGGGGCGGGTGTGGCCGACGCCCGGAGAGACCCTCCGTGACCTCGGCGTCGAGCCGGGTAACCGCGTCGCGGAGATCGGTTCCGGGAACGGCTACTTCGCCCTCCCGGCGGCGCGGATCGCCGATCCGGGGCCCGTCTACGCCGTCGATGTCGACGGAGACCTGCTCGCCGAACTCGACGCGCTCGCGGACGCGCAGGGGATCGAAAACCTCCGGACGGTCGAGGGCGACGCCCGCGACCTCCCCGGCCTGCTGCCGGAATCGGTCGACGTCGCCCTCCTGTTGAACGCGTTCCACGGGATTCCCGAGCCGCAGGCGGTCGTCGCGGGGATCGCCGAGACGGTCGACGACGGCGGCCGGTTCGTCGTCGTCAACTGGCGCGACCGCCCTCGCGAGGAGACGGTTATCGGCGGCGAGCCGCGCGGGCCGCCGACCGACCGCCGCCTGTCGCCCGTGGCGACGCGCGAGGCGGTCGAGGCGGCCGGGCCGGACCTGACCCTCGTCCGCGAGGTCGATCTGCCGCCGTTCCACTACGCCCTCGTCTTCGAGCGGTGAGGCGCGGTCGGAAGTCCCGAGTTCGCCCTTGGGTCCGGGCCGGTCGACTTTTGCCCGTCCGCGACCGAGCGGGACTATGACCATCGAACCCGACGAGGTCGCGGCCCTCATCGAGGAGAACCTCCCCGACGCGGTCGCCCGCGTCACCACGCCCCGGGTCCACGAGGACGAGGACGAGGACGCCCACTTCGCGGCGTGGGTCGTCTCGCCCGTCTTCGAGGGCGAGTCGCTCGTCGATCAGCACCAGCGCGTGTACGACGCGGTCGGCGACCACATGACGCAGTCGGTCCATGCGCTGGAGATCAAGACATACACCCCCGAGGCGTACGCGGAACACGGCGACGGCAGCCTCGACGAAGCCCTCCGCGAGGCGGGGCTGCTCCCGGTCGACGAGGCCTGACCCCCGACGGGAACCCCCGCCCCGACCGCGCTCCCGATCTCCACCCCGACCGCGCTCCTGCTCCCCACACTATGCGATCCGAACTCCGACGCGCCCTCCGCGGGACCCTCGCTGCCATCTCGTTACTGGCGTACGTCGCGCTCTTTCTCGCCCTCGAAGCGCGCGTCACCAACCCGACCGTCCTCCTCGGACTCGCCGGGGTCGGGACCGCGGCGCTTCTGTTGGCCACCGGACGCTCCGGGGTCCGGCGACTGTTCGGTCGCGCCGAGTCGCCCGCGAGCGACGCCGCGGGCTCCGAAGGCGCGGCCGTCGAGGGCACTGTCGGCGAGGGCGACGCGTGGCTCGACGAGGCGGCCGACGACACGCCCTGGACCGACCGGGCCGACCGGGCCGACCGGGCCGACCGCGCCGCCGACGGTTCCGAACCCGACTGGCCGCTCGCACGGCTCGAACCCGCGCTCGACGACGCGTGGAACCGGTGGTCCGACGCCGCGCTGACGGTCGGACTGGCCGCGCTCGGCGTCGGATCGCTCGCGCTCCTGATCGCGTATCCGGGCGACGACCCGCCGCTCGGGCTGTTGGTCGCGGGCCTGTTCGGGATCAACGGGTCGCTGATGACGCTCGCGTTCGTGTTTCGGGACGGGACGGAGTGAGGCCGGCGCTCCTCAGTTCGTGTTCCACGGTAGCACGAATCACAGCTCTCGGTCGCTCACAGGTTTCATCACCTTTTACAGCGTCTCGCGGGAAGGTCGGCGCATGGGTGACGACTACCGCACGGAGGAGGACAGCCTCGGCGAGATGCAGGTGCCGGCGGACGCCTACTGGGGCGCACAGACCCAGCGCGCCGTCGAGAACTTCCCGATCTCGGGGATCGGCATGAGCCGGCGGTTCGTCCGCGCGCTCGGCGTCGTCAAGAAGGCGGCGGCGCAGGCGAACCGCGACCTCGGGCTGATCGACGACGACACCGCGGAGGCGATCGTCGCCGCCGCCGACGAGGTGATCGCGGGCGAACACGACGACCAGTTCCCGGTCGACGTGTTCCAGACCGGCTCGGGCACCTCCTCGAACATGAACGCGAACGAGGTGATCGCCAACCGGGCGGCCGAGATCGCGGGCGCGGAGATTGGCGACCGCGTCGTCCACCCGAACGACCACGTCAACTACGGGCAGTCGTCGAACGACGTGATCCCCACGGCGATGCACGTCGCCGCGCTCGAAGCCGTCGAGAAGGACCTCGTTCCGGCCCTCGAAACGCTCCACGCCGAACTCGAAGCCAAGGAGACCGAGTTCGACGGCGTCGTCAAGACCGGACGCACGCACCTTCAGGACGCGACGCCGATCCGGCTCGGACAGGAGTTCAGCGGCTACCGCACGCAGGTCGCGAAGGGTATCGAACGCGCCGAGAACGCCCAGTCGAACCTCCGCGAACTCGCCTTGGGCGGCACCGCGGTCGGAACCGGTCTCAACACGCACCCCGAGTTCCCGGAGCTCGCCGCGGAGTACATCTCCGACGAGACCGGGACGGAGTTCCGCGAAGCCGAGAACCACTTCGAGGCACAGGCCGCCCACGACGCGATGAGCGAGGGTCACGGCGCGCTCCGCACGATCGCCGGCAGCCTCAACAAGATGGCCAACGACCTCCGCTTGCTCGCCTCCGGTCCCCGGAACGGGCTCGGCGAGGTCGAACAGCCGGAGAACCAGCCCGGCTCCTCGATCATGCCCGGGAAGATCAACCCGGTCGTCGCCGAGTCGGTCAATCAGGTCCACAAGCAGGTCGTCGGCAACGACGCCGCGGTCTCGGCGGGCGCGGCGCGCGGCGAGATCGACCTGAACCTCTACAAGCCCGTCATCGCGCACAACTTCCTCGAATCGGCGGAGATCCTCTCGAACGTCGCCGCGACGTTCGGCGAGCGCTTCGTCGCGAAGCTGGAGGCCAACGAGGAGTTCTGCGAGACGCGCGTCGAGCAGTCGATGGCGCTCGCGACCGCGCTGAACCCCGCGATCGGCTACGACAAGGCGAGCAAGGTCGCGAAGCAGGCGCTCGCGGAGGACAAGTCCGTCAAGGAGGTCGCCGTCAGCGAGGGGTACCTCACCGCGGAGGAGGCCGACGAGGTGCTCGACCCCGAGGCGATGACCCACCGCGTCATCCTCGGCGACGACGACTGAGGCCGTCGGGGACGGAGTCATCGAACCGGAATCGTCGCTACGGGAGCGGAACGCCGGGAAACGACTACGGCGACAGTTCGTACTCGATCGCCCAGTGGTGGAGGTGCCCGAAGACGGGGAACAGCGATTCCGCCGGCTCGGTCGGCGTGTACTCCACGCGGGGCGGGACCTCGTCGTAGGCCCGTCGGTCGAGGAGTCCCGCATCGGTCAGGTCTCGAAGCCGCGTCGAGAGGGTGTTCGGCGGGACGTCGAGTTCGGATTCGAGGTCGCTGAACCGGAGCGGTCCCTCGGCGAACGCGAACGCGCTCAACACCGCCATCGTGTGGGTCTTGCCGAGGAGGTCAAGCAGTTCCGCGACCGTGCGGTCGATGCGCTCCCGTTCCTCGTCGTCGAACGACTCGCGCAGGGCGACGGCCTCCTCTCGGGACAGTCCGGCGCTCAGTCCGGGTATGTCGGGCGGATCGCTGGATCCTGTCATCCTCGTCCGGAGCTGAACACTTGTGATATTGTATCTTTGGTCTATCAGCCGCTAAGAGGTCTACACTTCGAATATTCGAAGTCACATCTATATCCGATCTGCCGGCGTCTACCCGGTATGCGTATCGTAGTATTCGGTGCGACCGGTCGGACGGGGGGTCCGCTCGTCGAACAGGCGCTCGAACGCGGCCACGAAGTCGTCGCCTTCGCCCGGGACCCGGCGAGGCTCTCCGCGGGGGTCCGAGAAGACGCTCGGGTCACCGTGATTCAGGGGGACGTGACCGACGCCGCGGACGTCGCGCGGGCGGTCGGCGGCGACGGCGACCCGGTCGACGCCGTCGTCAGCGTCCTCGGGCAGACCTCCGACGGCCCCGAAGACCTGCTGACCGTCGCCGCCGGCCACCTGCTCGCGGCGATGGACGAACACGACGTCGAGCGGCTCGTGACGCTGGTCGGCGCGGCCGTCCGCGAGGAAGGCGAGTCGGTGACGCTCGGCGGGAAGGTGATGGGAGCGCTGTTGAAGCTACTGGCCCGAGCGGCGCTCGAAGACGCCCGCGACCACGTCGAACTGGTCAGAGCCGGCGACCGCAGGTGGACCGTCGTCCGCGCGCCGCGGCTCACGGAGGGCGACCACACCGGCGAGTTCGAACACGGGGGCGACCTCGGACTCGGGGTGGGCGACGCCGCCGCCCGCGCGAACGTCGCCGATTTCGTGCTCGACTGCCTCGAAGACGACCTGTACGTCGGCGAGATGCCGAAGGTGACGGACGCGCGATGACCCGCGCGCACGACGCCCCTCGTTCGCCGTCCCTCCCGGTGCGGGGCGCGCTCACCGTCGCGCTCGCCGTCCTCGCAAACGTGGCGCTCGTCCTCGCCGCGGACGCGCTGGCCGTCGCCCCCGACCTCCGCGCGCTGACGGTCCCGCCCGTCGCGTTCCTGTCGGCGGTCGGCGCGGTCGGGGCGACCGTCGTCTACCGGCTCCTCGGTCGGTTCGTCAGTGACCCCGAACCGACGTTTCTCCGGATCGCCGCCGGCGTCCTGCTCGTCTCGTTCGTTCCCGACCTCGCGCTGCTCGCGGTCGACCCGGCCGCGACCCCGCTCGCCGTCGTCGTCCTCATGGCGATGCACGTGGTCGTCGCCGCGGCGTCGGTCGGCGCGCTCGTCTACTGGAGGGCCGACCGGTGACGAGGTCGATACTCGTCACCGGCGCGACCGGGACCGTCGGCGGCCACGTCGCGCGGGGACTCGGGGAGGTCGACGCGGCGACCGACATCGACGCCGCGGTCCGCGCCGGAGTGCGGTCCGTCGATCGGGCCCGCGAGTCGCTGCCGGGGGCAGTCGAGCCGATCGAGTTCGACTTCGAGAGACCCGAGACGTGGGGGGCGGCCTTCGAGGGCGTCGACGCGCTCTTTTTAATCCGACCGCCGGAGATGGCTCGCGTTCACCGGCACATCACGCCGGCCGTCGACGCGGCCGAGCGGGTCGGCGTCGAGCACGTCGTCTTCCTCTCGGTGCTCGGCGCGGAGAAGAACCCGATCTTGCCCCACTGCCGCATCGAACGACACCTCGAAGACGGCGGATTCTCGTACACCTTCCTCAGGGCCTCCTTCTTCATGCAGAACTTCTCCGAGGTCCACCGGTCGGACGTCGCCGAGCGGGACGAGCTGTTCGTTCCGGCCGGCGGCGGCGAGACGAGTTTCGTCGACGCCAGGGACGTCGCCGCGGTCGGCGTCGAGGCGCTCGTCGGCCCCGAACACCGGAACCGCGCGTACGACGTGACCGGTCCGGCGGCGCTCACGTACGAGGAGGCCGCGGCGGTCTTCTCCGACGCGCTGGGCCGGGAGATCTCGTACGCCGACCCGGGGCTCGTCGAGTTCGTCGTCGCGTCGACCCGCCGCGGCGTCTCGCCGTCGTTCGCGCTCGCACAGGCGGTCATCTACACGACCGCGCGCCTCGGCCTCGCCGGCCGGGTCAGCCGCGACGCCGAACGCGTGCTCGGCCGTCCCCCGCGGTCGCTCTCGGCGTTCGTCAGCGATCACGCCGAAGCGTTCGAGCCGAACGGAGCCCCCGAACCGTGACCCCGTCGCCGCCGCGGGGAACGGGGAGATGAGCGGGACCGCCGCCCCGCCGGAGCGACCGAGCTCACGTCTACGACGCCGCGTACGCCGGCGTTCCGAACTGGGACATCGGCCGGCCGCAGCGGGCGTTCGTGGACCTCCTCGACACCGGGCTCGTTCGGGGTCTGGTCCTCGACGTCGGCTGCGGGACGGGCGAGCTGTCGCTGTTTCTCGCCCGACACGGGTACGACGTCCTCGGCGTCGACCTCTCGCCGCTGGCGGTCCGACGGGCGACGGAGAAGGCGCGCTGGCGGCGGATCGCCGCGCAGTTCCTCGTCTGGGACGCGCTGGATCTCCCCCGGCTCCGGGCGGCCGACCTGTCCTTCCGGACCGTCGTCGACTCCGCGATGTTCCACGTCCTCGGCGACCGCGAGCGCGACCGGTTCGTCGACGGCCTCGGCGACGTCGTTCGTCCCGGCGGACTCTACTGCGTCCTCGGGGACGCGCGGCGGACCGACGGCGACATCTACGGACTCACGCCGGACGAGCTTCGGAACCGGTTCGAGAGCGCCGGCGGGTGGGAGGTCGCGTTCACCTTCCGGACCGTCTTCGAGCGGCGCTGGAGCAGCAACCCGGCCTACTTCGTCGGCGTCCGACGACTCTGAGTCGGCGCTGCCCGTGGGAACCGCGAGGGCGGTCCGCCGCCGTGTCAGTCGAGAAGCGGACCGTCGATCGGTTCGAACCGGTGAGCACACGCCGGGCACTCGACCAACCGGCGGCTCCCCTCACGGGCGACGACCGCGAAGCGGCGGCTCCAGCCGGTGGTACCGCACTCGGGACACCGACGGACGATGGGTGGCATCATCGGAATCGAACTCCTGAGGGCCCTACCCGTTCGGGCGACAAAGAGATGTCGGGGCGAGCACCGCGGTCCGGCCGGTACGCCCGGCGAATAGCCCCGAACCGCCGGACCGTGAGCGAGTCCGACGAGCGCCGCCAATCGCGCCGGATCGGCACCATTTAAGCCGCCGTCGGTACCGATCCAACACGGATGAAACTTCACGAATATCAAGCGAAGTCTATCTTCGCGGACGCCGGGATCCCGATTCCGGACTCCCGGGTGGCGACGACCGTCGACGAGGCGCTCGACGCCGTCGACGAGATCGGCTACCCGGCCGCGATCAAAGCGCAGGTCCACGTGGGCGGCCGCGGCAAGGCCGGCGGGATCAAGATCGCGACCGACCGCGAGGAGGCCGAGCAGTACGCCGAGGAGATCCTCGGGATGGACCTCAAGGGGTACACCGTCGACTCCGTCCTCGTCGAGGAGGGCGTCGACTTCGTCGACGAGCTGTACGTCGGCGTCACGATGGACCGCGGCGAGGGGAAGCCGGTCCTGATGGTCTCGACCGAGGGCGGCGTGAACATCGAGGAGGTCGCCGAGGAGAACCCCGACGCGATCGCGCGCGAACACGTCGACCCCGCGTTCGGGCTTCACCCGTATCAGGCCCGGAAGGTCGTCTACGAGGCCGGCGTCGACGCCGATGTCGCGCTCGACGTGGCGTCGATCCTCTCGACGCTGTACGACCTCTACGAGGACAGCGACGCCTCGGAGATCGAGGTCAACCCGGTGATGATCACGAGCGACCGCGACGTGGTCGCCGCGGACGCCGTGATGAACATCGACGAGGACGCGCTGTTCCGCCAGCCCGAACTGGCCGAGATGGCCGAGGAGTCCTACGAGGACGACCTCGAACGGAAGGCCGGCGAGTACGGCTTCGATTACGTCCGTCTGTCGGGCAACGTCGGCATCATCGGCAACGGAGCCGGCCTCGTCATGACGACGCTGGACCTGGTCGACTACTACGGCGGGTCGCCCGCGAACTTCCTCGACATCGGCGGCGGCGCGAAGGCGGAACGCGTCACGCAGGCGCTCGACATGGTGTTCTCCGACGACAACGTCGACGCCGTCGTCTTCAACATCTTCGGCGGGATCACCCGCGGCGACGAGGTCGCCAAGGGGATCAACGAGGCCCTCGAAGGGTTCGACGAGATCCCGAAGAAGGTCGTCGTCCGGCTCGCCGGCACGAACGCCGAGGAGGGAATGGAGATCCTGAACACGGACCTCGTGGAGGTCGAGAAGACGCTGGAGGACGCGGTCCAGCGCGCGGTGAAGAACGCGGAGGAGGTGACCCAATGAGCATTTTCGTCGACGACGACACCAGAGTGGTGGTCCAGGGGATCACCGGCGGGGAAGGGAAGTTCCACGCCGGGCAGATGATCGAGTACGGCACGAACGTCGTCGCTGGCGCGGTGCCCGGCAAGGGCGGACAGGAGGTCGACGGCGTCCCCGTCTACGACACGGTCGACGAGGCCGTCGAAGCTGAGGACGCGGACGCCTCCGTGATCTTCGTGCCGCCGGCGTTCGCCGCCGACGCCATCTTCGAGTCGCTCGACACCGATCTCGATCTGGCGGTGGCGATCACCGAGGGGATCCCGACACAGGACATGGCGAAGGTGAACAAGCGCCTGACCGAGACCGACACCCGCCTCATCGGCCCGAACTGCCCGGGGATCATCACGCCCGGCGAGGCGAAACTCGGCATCCTCCCCGGCAACATCTTCTCCGACGGCAACGTCGGCTTGGTCTCCCGCTCCGGCACCCTGACCTATCAGGTAGTCGACAACCTCACCGAGCGCGGACTCGGCCAGTCGACCGCCATCGGCATCGGCGGCGATCCGATCATCGGCACCTCCTTCATCGACGCCTTAGAGGCGTTCGAGGCCGACCCAGACACCGACGCCGTCGTGATGTGCGGCGAGATCGGCGGGGAAGACGAGGAGGACGCCGCGAAGTTCATCGGCGAGTACATGGACACGCCGGTCGCCGGCTTCATCGCCGGCCGCACGGCACCGCCGGGCAAGCGGATGGGCCACGCGGGTGCCATCGTCTCCGGCTCCGGCACCGGGACGGCGCAGTCGAAGATCGACGCCCTCAACGACGCGGGCGTCCCCGTGGGCGACACCCCCGAGGAGGTCGCCGACCACGTCGAGGACTTCCTGTAGACGGCCACAGACCGCCGATCCGTCGGCGCGTCTCCCGCCCCGTTTTTCAATTTCGGTAGTCGGAGCGAAAGCTAAACCTACTGGTAGCGTAACACACGGACATGAACGCCGGTCCCGACGACTCGTCGGCGGAGACTGACTCGGCCGCGTCCGGCGCGTCGGGAGCGAGCGGCGACGGGCCTCGGCGAGTACTCCTCGTCGACGACGAGCCGGGGGCGGCCGACCTCGCGGCGACGCACGTCGAACGGCTCGTGGACGACATCGAGACCGTCATCCGGCTGTCGCCGGACGAGGGGCTCGACGTGGTCCGAAAAGAGTGCGTCGACTGCGTCGTCAGCGACTTCGACATGCCCGGGTCCAACGGGCTCGAATTCCTCGAATCGGTCCGCTCGATCGATCCCGGGCTCCCATTCGTGCTGTTCACCGGGAAGGGAAGCGAGGAGATAGCGAGCGACGCCATCTCGGCCGGCGTGACCGACTACCTCCAGAAGGGGGCCGGTCGGGACCGCTACGAGATGCTCGCGAACAGCGTCGCGAACGCCCTCGGCCGCCGGAAGGCCGAACGTGACCTCCGCGAAGTGAACGCGAAGGTCACGGCCATCCACCGGTTCGCGACCGACCTCGCTTCGGTCGAGGAGGTGTCCGCGGTGTTCGACCGCGTCATCGTCGCGGCCGAGGAGATACTGGAGTTCGACCGGTGCGTCGCCGCCCGTCGCCGCGGGGATCGGCTCGTCCCGACCGCCAGATCCGAGAGCGTCTCGCCGGACGAGATCCGCGCGTTCGATGTCGACGAGGGAGTTGTCGGCTACACGGCGAGAGAGCAGCGGACAGTTGTCGTCGACAACCTCAGCGTCGACCCGACGGACCCGGACGAGTTGGAGGACCCGGCGGACTCCGGCCGCTCGAACTCGGGGGGCCCGGACCACGACCGGGTCGGCCGGCGCGGCTCCATCGACACCGCGGCGGTCGCGGACCCGGTCTCTGACGACGTTCGCTCCGCAATCAGCGTCCCGATCGGTGAGTATGCGGTGTTTCAGGCCGTCTCGAACGGATACGCCGCCTTCGACGACCGTGATGTCGAGTTCGCGGAGCTGATCGCGTCGCACGCCGCGAACGCGATAGAGCGGATCGAGACAGAGACCGCGCTCAGAACCGAGCGCGACCGGCTCGCGGCGCTTTTCGCGAACCTCCCGCTGCCGATGGCGCGAACCGTCGTCGGCGAGGGGGGCGAGCGGACGCTCGCCCAGACGAACGAGGCGTTCGTCAACGCGTTCGGCTACGACGCCGCGGAGTCGAGCTACGAGACGGTCGTCGACGCGGTCGTCCCGCCCGACGCGACGGGGTTCGACCACGAACACCTGATCGCCGCCGGCGAACCAACGCGACTGGAGGTACAGCGGCGGACGACCGACGGGCTCCGGAGCTTCATCCTCCATGTCATCCCGGTCGTTCAGCCGGAGGAGTCGGTTGTCTACTCCGTGTATGCCGACATCGACGAGCAGAAGCGCGTCGAACGCGTTCTCAGGAAACTCCACGCGTCCACCCGCGAGATGTTCGGCGGCGAGGACAGAGAGGAAATTGCCGGACTGGCCGCCCGCGCGGCGATCGACATCCTCGGGTTCCCGAACAGCGGCATCCGACTGTACGACCCCGAGACCGACGTCCTCCGCCCGACGGCGATAAGCGAGGAAGCGACCGCGGCCTTCGGCGACCGACCCCCGTTCGGCCCGGAGGACGGCCGCGTCTGGGAGGCGTTCGACGCCGGCGAACCGGTCGTCGTCAACGACCTCGCCGCGGTCGACACCGCGGTCGGGTACGGCGACATCCGGAGCCTCCTCGTCGTCCCGCTCGGCGACCACGGGGTCATGCCGCTCGGCTCCCGCGAGCCGGACGCCTTCGACGAGACCGACCTCCAGTTGGCCCGGGTCCTCGCGGCGAACGTCACAGTCGCGCTCGATCACGCCGAGCGGACCGAGCAGCTGCGCGACCGCGACGCGGCGCTCCAGCGGGAGATCGAACGGTTAGAGAAGTTCGCCGCGCTGGTCTCTCACGACCTGCGGAGTCCGCTCAACGTCGCGGCCGGTCGGACGGACGTGGCGCGGTCGCTGACCGACGACGAGGCCGTCCTCGCCGAACTCGATCAGGTCCAGGACGCACACGATCGGATGTCACAGCTGATAGCCGACCTCCTCGCGCTGGCGAGGCAGGGCCGGACGGTCGACGAGATCGAGTCCCTCCCGCTCGGTGCGGCGGCCGAGCGGGCGTGGCGAACCGTCGACACCGCAAGCGCGACCCTCGACGTGTCGGACGCGGCGGCCGCGGTCGACGCGGACCCGGAGCGGCTCCGGACGCTCTTGGAGAATCTGTTCGCGAATAGTGTGGAGCATGGCTCCACTGACAGCCGGCCGGAGGCCGGCGATAGCGTGGAACACGGTTCCACCGGCGACGAACTCACCGTCTCCGTCGGACCGCTCCCGGACGGATTCTACGTCGCGGACGACGGGTCCGGCTTCGACATCGACCCGGACGAGGCGACGAACTACGGGCGGTCGAGCACGGCGGCCGGGACGGGCTTCGGTCTCGCGATCGTCCGCGAGATCGCGGCCGCACACGGCTGGGAACTGTCGGTCGCGGACGACGGCGGCGCTCGCTTCGAGTTCCGGACCAATACCTGATACATAAAAACGGGGGTTGCGTGCGCGGACGGCGCACAGACGGGCCACGGTTATGCGCGATTCGCCCGTGTATGTGACGTATGGACGAAGGAACTCGCGAGCTGCTCGAACCGCTCCCGCCGAGCGCAAAGCTGGTCTACTACGTGCTCGACGCCGAGGGCCGGTTCGACCAGACCGGCCTCGCCGAGGAGACCCGTCTCTCCACGCGAACCGTCCGGTTCGCGGTCGAGAAGCTCACCGAGGTCGGACTCGTCGAGGAGGGGTTATGTCCCCGAGACGCCCGCCGTTCCGTCTATCAGGCCGTCCCGCCCGCGGAGCGCGACCCCGTCGACGAGCCGGAGGCGACCGCGGAGACCGACGCGCCGGCCGCAGCCGTCGCCGAGGACTGAGGCGAACGGGGGTCGAACCGCCCCCGACTCAGAGCTTCGGACGCCCCGATCCGTCGCGCTTTTGCCCCCGGGACCGATACTGTACGCACTCAGATGGCGACGTACCACATCGAGACGTACGGCTGTAGCTCGAACCGGGGAGAGAGCCGGGAGATCGAGCGTGCCCTCCGGGACGGGGGGCACCGCCCGGCCGACGGCCCGGAAGACGCGGACGTCGCCATCCTCAACACGTGTACCGTCGTCGAGAAGACCGAGCGGAACATGCTCCGCCGCGCCGAGGAGCTGTCGGAGACGACCGCCGAACTCGTCGTCACCGGCTGTATGGCGCTCGCGCAGGGCGAGGCGTTCGAGGAGGCGGACGTCGACGCGGAGGTTCTCCACTGGGACGAGGTTCCGTCGTACGTGCTCAACGGCGAGTGTCCGACGGTCACGCCGGACGCCGAGCCGGTCCTCGACGGCGTCGTCGGCATCCTGCCCATCGCGCGCGGCTGTATGAGCAACTGCTCGTACTGTATCACGAAGTTCGCCACCGGCCGCGTCGACTCCCCGCCGATCGAGGAGAACGTCGAGAAGGCGCGGGCCCTGGTCCACGCCGGCGCGAAAGAGATCCGCGTCACCGGGCAGGACACCGGCGTGTACGGGTGGGACAACGGCGACCGGAAGCTCCCCGAACTGCTCGACCGGATCTGCGACATCGACGGCGAGTTCCGGGTCCGGCTCGGGATGGCGAACCCCGGCGGGATCCACGGGATCCACGAGGAGCTGGCCGACGTGTTCGCGGACAACGAGGAGCTGTACGACTTCATCCACGCCCCGGTCCAGTCCGGCTCCGACGACGTGCTCGAAGACATGCGTCGCCAGCACCGCGTCGAGAAGTTCCGCGAGGTGGTGGAGACGTTCGACGACCGGCTCGACCACTGGACGCTCTCGACCGACTTCATCGTCGGCTTCCCGACCGAGGACGACGAGGACCACGAGCTGTCGATGGACTTACTCGCCGAGGTCCGGCCGGAGAAGATCAACGTCACCCGGTTCTCGAAGCGCCCTGGCACCGACGCCGCCGAGATGAAGGGACTCGGCGGGACCGTCAAGAAGGAGCGCTCGAAGGCGATGTCGGAGCTGAAGATGGAGGTCGTCGGCGAGGCGTACGAGTCGATGGTCGGCGAGACGTTCGAGGTGCTCGTCGTCGAGGAGGGGACCGGCGACTCCGTGAAGTGCCGCGACTCCGCCTACCGCCAGATCATCGTTCAGGGTGCGACGGATCACGAGATCGAGGTCGGCGAGTTCCTCACCGTCGAGGTCACCGGCCACAACACCGTGTACGCGTTCGGCGACCCGGTCGCGGCGGACGCGGCGGCCGAACGCGATTCGCCCGAACGCGACTCGGCCGGACCCGATTCGACGGCGCAGGACGCGCTCGACGGCGACTCCGTCGAGCGCGACGACGGCCCGGAGTCGACGATCTCCTCGGCGTAGCGCCCGGAAGGTCCGTCTCGCCTACCGCGAGCGGTCGGCGGTCCGACTCAGTCCGCTTCCTCTGTCTTCGAGCCGTCGGCGTCCGGCTTCCCCGGTCTCGGTGGTGTCGACCGCCACCCTCCCGGCTTGGCACCTCCCGCCTTTCCGCCGACTGACCGGGCCGCTTCGGGTTTGTCGGGGAGCCGGATCCGGACGACGGTTCCGTGCGGGTCGTTCTCGTCGAACTCGACCGTTCCGCCCGCCCGGGTCACGGTCCAGTATATCAGCCACAGCCCGAGGCCCTCCGTGTGTTCGAGCGGGGTCTCCTCGGCGTTGTGGAGGGTCTGTCGCTCGATCTGCGGGATCCCGCGCCCCGTGTCCTCGATGACGAGCGTCGTCGCGTCGCCGTCGCGCCGCACGCGCACCGTGATCGTCACGTCGTCGTCGTTGTGTTCGATCGCGTTCCGAAGCGCCTCCTCGAACGCGAGCGGGAGCGACGGGTGCGTTCGGACGACACAGCTGTCGGGGAGCTCCGTGTGAACCGCGGTTCCGGGCGACTCCGCGGTCAGCTGGGCCACGCGCGCCTCGACGACGGCGACGAGGTCGATCGACTGGAGCGTTTCCGTCCGCCAGATCGCGGCGATGCGGCGCGTTCGCTCGCTCGTCTCGACGAGCTCCTCCAAGTGGGTCCGAGCGATCCGCGCCCGATCCGCGATCGCCGCCCTGTCTGCCGCGTCCTCGATCCCGTCGAGGTGGCCGAGCGCGACCGACAGCTCGTTGCGGATGTTGTGGCGAAGCACGCGGTCGTTGATCGAGAGAAGGGTCGCCAGCTCTTGGGCCTCCGTGAGCTGTTCGTCGGCCTTCACCACGTACAGTCCCGCCCGCGAGCCGACCGCCGCACCGAGGCCGGTCGCGAACGAGACCAGAAAGGAGAGCTTGAACGCGTGGTGATCGAGCACCCAGATGAGCCAAACGATGCCGGCGAGCGCAGCGAAGGAGAGGGCGGTCAGGCCGCCGATCCGGACCGCCCGCCACCGCCCGGCGGTGGAGACGTTCCACTCGGGCAGGTCGTACACGGTGTAGAAGACGATGCCGGAGAGACCGAGGATGAGCGCCGATTCGAGGAGCACGCCAGCGCCTCCCTCGCCGATCGCCACGTGTCGCACGCCGAGACCGGCGCAGACTCCGCCGAGCGCGACGAAGCCGTGGCGGGGCGAGACGGAGCGAGCCATCGGGAATCGTACTCTCCCCTGACGTTTATGGGTTTCTTGACGGACCGACCGCATCGACCGGGCTACTCCTCGTATATCATCTCGACCTCGTCGGCGAACCGGTCCAAGATGTTCCGTCGCTTCTTCTTCATCGTCGGGGTGAGCAGGTCGTTCGCCTCGGTGAACTCCTCTTCGACGAGTCGGAACCGCTTAATCTGCTCGTAGGTCTCGAACTCCCCGTTCACCCGGTCGACCTCCGTCTGGATCCGCTCGCGGACGCGGTCGTCGCGGCAGACCGCGGCGCGCTCGTCCGGGAGGTCGATCCCGTTGTCCTCGCCCCACGCCGCGACCCGCTCGAAGTTCGGGACGATGAGCGCGGAGACGAACTTCCGGCCGTCGCCGAGGACGACGCACTGCTCGACGAACTCGTTGGCGGCGAACCGGTCCTCGATCGGCCCGGGCGCGACGTTCTTCCCCGTCGAGAGCACGAGCAGCTGCTTCGCGCGCTCGCGGAAGGCGATGTACCCGTCCGGGCGGAGCTGGACGATGTCGCCGGTGCGGAACCACGGCTCCGCGGCGGCGTCGGACGCGTCGGGGGCGGTCCCGTCGACGCCGACGCGCGCGTCGGGCGGGGTCCCGGCGGTCACGACGCTCTCGGGAAGTTCGTCGGCGTCGACGAACGCCTCCGCGGTCGCGTCCGGCCGGTTCCAGTAGCCGTCGGTCACCTGCGGGCCGCGGACGAGCAGTTCGCCCACATCGCCGGAGAGGCCCGCGACCTCCTCGCCGACGACCGCGTCGTCGATCGCGATCTCCGTGTCGACGACCGGCGGGCCGATGGTGCCGACCGCCGGGCGCTCGGGCGGGTTGACGCTGATGACGGGCGACGTCTCCGTCAGGCCGTACCCCTCCAAGATCGGCAGGTCCATCGCGTGGTACAGCGCGCAGAGCTCGGCCGACAGCGACCCGCCCCCGGAGATGAAGAAGTCGATGTTGCCGCCGATCGCCTCCCGGACCGACGAGAAGACGAGCCGGTCGGCGACCGCGCGCTTGGCGTCGAGGAGCGGGCCGGGGTCGTCGCGCTCGTGGTGGGCGCGGCCGACGTCGACCGCCCACTCGAAGATGCGCTCCTTGACCGGCGACTCGCTCGCCTGCTCGCGGATCGCGTCGTACAGCTTCTCGTAGACGCGGGGGACGCTGGTCGTCGTCGTGGGGCGCACCAGTCCGAAGTCCTCACGGAGCGTGTCGGGGCTCTCCGCGTACGCGACGGTGGCTCCGGCGGCGAACATCATGTAGTGGCCGGCCATCCGCTCGAAGACGTGCGCGAGCGGGAGGAACGAGAGCGTCGTCGACTCCGCGGAGATGCCGGGCACCTCGGGGTCGCGGTCGGGCCGGTCCGCGAACCGACGGTAACACTGCGAGACGTTGTCGCGGAAGTTCGCGTGCGTGAGCCGGACGCCCTTCGGTTTCCCGGTGGTCCCCGAGGTGTAGATGAGGCTGGCGAGGTCGTCGGTGTCGACCGCGTCAAGCCACTCCTCGTAGGTCGCCTCGTCGAACGCCGCCGCGCCGCGTTCGTGGACCTCGCCCAGCGTGTACACGTCGTCGGTCGTCGGTCCGTTCCCGTCGATTTCAGCCGCCACGGCGTCGGCGTCGACGTCGTCGACGGTCACGATCGCGTCGAGGTCGTGTTCGAGGTCGTCGCGGACGCTGAGTACGTCGCCGAGCATCTCGCGGTTCTCGGCGACGACGACGGTCGCCTCCGGGTCCTCCAGCAGGTATCGCAGCTGGGTCGGCGACGAGGAGGCGTAGACGGTCGTCACCACCGCGCCGGCGGCCAGCGCGGCGAAGTCGGCCTGCGCCCACTCCATGCGGGTCTGCGAGTACATCGCCACCCGGGTGTCGCCGTCGACGCCAATCTCGCGGAGCCCCGCGGCGAGGTTTCGGACGATCTCACGCATCTCGGCGTACGTCAGGTCGGCGTACTCCCCCGCGGGTGCCGCCGGGACGACCCCGGCGGCGACGAGCGATCGGTCGTGAATGCCTCCCTTGTACCGCTGTGCGAGCCGGTCCGCGTGCCGCTCCGCGGTCCCCTCGAACATCTGCGGGAGGGTCTCTCGGGCGATCGCGGCGCCGGTGAACGCTCGTTCCGCCTCCTGCCAACTCATACGACCTCAGTTCCGCCCTACCCTCATAAACGACCCGGTAGTTTTGAGTTTCTCTCACCCGGATCCCTCCACAAAAGAGCCGTTCGCGGCCGTCGAGCGGCTGCTCCGACGCTCGACGGTCCCCTTTTCGAGGTCAGCCGTCGACGGCGATTCGCTTCCCGACGCCGTCCCTGTCCGCGCGGATCCGGTCCGCCAGCTCCGCCACCTGCGCCAACACCGGATAGCGCGGCCCGTCGGTGGGTCCGTAGAGGTAGCCGTAGAACGTCCGCTCGGGGTCGTCGTCGAGACCGGGAGTCAGCGGCGGGTCGTCGAGCGAGCGCTGTCGCTCGGCGGCGAGTTCGTCGCACTCGCGCTCCAACTCCGCCAGCCGGTTCCAGACGTCGATCGCCGCGTCGGTCTCGCGGTCGGCGCGGACGCCCTCCATGTGGGCGAGCAGCCGCTGGCGACGACGGTCGATCCCGGACAGCGTCGTCTCCCGGTCCGACAGTTCCGCTATCTCCTCGTCTATCGCGCCCGCCAGCCTGTCGCGCGCGTCCGCTGCGCGGCGGCTCCGGTCGACGAGCGCCGACTTGGCCCCGCTCGATAACCCCCCGTCGGTCGCGAGCGCGGTCGCCGCGTCGGGACCGAGCTCGGCGGCCAGGCTCTCCGTCGCCGTCTCGTCGTACTCGTCTCGGTAGTGCGACAGCGACAGTACGGTGTCGTCGTACGCGGCCAGCACCCGACGGAGCGTCACGTCGCTGCCCGTCGGTCCGCCGCCCGGCGTGACCCCGTTCCCGCCCGAGCCGACACCGCCGAGCGCGCCGGCGGGGACGCCGGAGGGGGTCGAGTCGGTCGGGACCGTCACGGTGTCCATCTCGGCCACCCGATCGGCGAACGCCTCGAACGCGTCCCGCTCGTCGAGGACGCGCCGTCGCTCTCCTCGGCAGGCGGCCTCGGCGTCGCGGACGTACGCGAACGCGAGCAGCGCGATCACCCCGCCGAACGCCACCGCCGCGACGACCTCCGGTTCGGTTACGACCGCGCTCAGTTCACACCAGGCGTTCGAACACCCAGCCGCCGTCACCTCCTGATCGGGTATCTGAAAGACCGCCGTCGAGCCCGTATGTACACTCATCGCGTTTGTTAACACGTTACACGCACAAATCTCTTTGGTCCGCCGCTTGGCGTCCGGCGCGAGATCGGCTTCCGTCGGGTTCGGACGGAAGTTAGGAAAAGGATCCGGCTTGGGGCTCGGTTCGGTTCGAGTCTCGGTTCGGTTCGAGTCTCGGTTCGGTTCGAGTCTCGGTTCGGTTCGAGTCTCGGTTCGGTTCGAGTCTCGGTTCGGTTCGAGTCTCGGTTCGGTCGGGGCCTCGGTTCGGTCGGGGCCTCGGTTCGGCCCGGAGTCAGTTTCGGACGCCGTCGTCGGTGATCACGGTGTCAATCATGCCGATCGGGGTGGCGTCGTAGCTGGGGTTCTCGATTTCCACGTCCTCGACCGGCTCGCGCATCACCTCGACGGCGTCGCGGAACTCGTTTTCGAACCGGAACTCCTCGATTGTCTTCGCGCCCGAGCCGACCGCGGTGACGGGGACGCCGAGTTCGCGGGCGGTGACGACGAGCGGGAACGTCCCGATCCGGTTGTAGTAGGTCCCGCCGGTGATACAGGTGATCCCGAGGAGGACGCGGTCGCAGTCGCGGAGGGCGTACCCCATCGCGCTGTCGACGACCATCCGCGTCTCGACGCGGGACATCCCGGCGAGGACGCGCGCGGTCTTGCGGCCGAGGGTCCGCGGGCGCGCCTCGGTGACGTAGACGGTCAGGTGCGCGCCGTCGCGCGCGGCGTTCTCGATGGCCTCCAGCACGGTCGTCGAGTAGTCGTGGACTAAGAGCGTGTCACCGTCCTCGATGTGTTCGGCCGCGTTGGCGGCCGCCTCGCCCTTCGCGGTCTCGATGTCGTCGACGACGCGGGCGATCACGTCCTCCAAGAGCTGTTTCGCGCCTTCGACGCTCGTCGCCTCGCCGACGATGGAACGCTCGACGTCGCGCATCGCGTTGTGGAGCGCGGCGTGGGAGGGGTTCGACCGGCGCAACACGCCCGCGTTGTGTTCGAGATCGCGCTCGAACTCGTCGACGGCCACGTACTCGCGGTCGAGCAGGTCCGCGAGCGACCGCGTCGCCTTCACGGCCACCGCCGACGTGCTGTGGGTCCGCATCGCCCGGATCTCGGCGACGGTCTCGTCGATCATGCCCGAACGGTCGACCGCGCCGGTAAAAGGGGTTCCGGGGACGGACGCGTTCTCGGTCGAGGCTCGCCCGACGGTCGAGACCGCTCTCAGTCGGATCTGATCTCAGTCAAGTCCGATCTCAGTCAAGTCCGATCCGGTCGACCGCACGCGGGAGACACCCCTCTCCCGGCTCCAGATACGAGTAGTGGTCCCCGACTAGGTCCGTGACCTCGGCGTTCGCGTAGCCGTCCGGCGCGGTCGCGGCGTCCGGAAGCCCTCCGTGACCGACCGCGCGGGTCCGGTCGGAGGCGCGGTACACCCAGCCGAGGACGCGGTCGTTCCGGCTGTGGAAGTTGTAGAGGGGCGCGTCGAGTGCGCCGATCGCGGGCCCGTATCGCCCGTCGCTCCCGACGCTCTCGTCCGGGATCGCCCCGCCGAACAGCGACGCCGAGGCGAGGACGTCCGTGCGCCCGCGGTCGGCGAGTTCGCGGAGCGTCTCGCCCGTCACGCGAGCGCCGAGCGAGTGGGCGAACAGGTGGACCGGCCGCCCGTCCTCGTCCGCCCACGCCGTCAGCCAGTCGGCCAGCGGGGCGGCGTTGTCCGCCGCGGCGCGCTTCGCCGGTTCCCAGTCGACGTTCGACGCCCACGAGTAGCCGATCACGGGCGGGGCGTCGGCGGCCCCGAGGACCTCGTCGAGACCGAGTTTTGCGGTGTGCGCCTGATCGCGTGCCGACACCGCGTCCGCCCCGAGCCCGTGGACGTACAGGACCACCCGGTCGGCCCCGTCGAACGCCCACGACCCCGACCGCTCCGTCGGCTCCGGCTCGTCGAGACGGCCGCGGGTGGACACCGTCGGCTGCGTCTCCGGCGCGTCGTACCCGCCGAAGTCGCCGTCGAGTTCGTTCGCGGCGTAGAGGCCGCCGCCGCCGAGGAGACCGACGCCGCCCGCGACGCCCGCGAGGAGTCGGCGGCGAGTGACGAGGCCGCCGGAGTCGTCGGCCGCGGGGTCCGTTTCGGAGGGGTCGCCGTCACTGAGGTCCGTTCCGCCTGCGTCGTCTGCGCGGTCCCCGTCGTCGGGACCGCCCGAAGAGGGATCGGATGAGATGTCGGATCGTCGCTCCGGACGATCAAGTATCTGACGCGACGGCGACGGCTGTATATAAATCCGTGCCGTAGGTCGGACATGAGCTATCCGGTCACGTACTACTGCCCCCACTGCGGGACGCTCGTCGCGCTCGAACGCGAGGGATACCTCGCGGACAAGTCGGTGACGCCGTACCCGCTGGAGGGCTGGACGTACGTCGCGCCGACCGAGCCGTTCGACGCGGAGGAAGGTGATGAGGGAGATGCGGACGCGATCGACGCCGACGGCGTCCGGTTCGTCTGCGGCGAGAGCGACGGCGTCGAGTGGGACCCCCATGACGGCGTGCGCGGCGACGACGTGGGCGGCGACGAGCCGTACCGCGAGCCGGACGCCGAGGGCGTCGGCTGCGGCGAGCCCTTTTACCTCTCGTTCGTCCGCTTCGACGAGGGTCGCGAGATCGATCCCGAGGCCGAGACCGAACTCGTCGAGATCGATCCCGATCCGCGCCCGAGCGGTCCCCGGGGCCCGGGCGGACCGAGCGGCGTCGGCGACTCCGACGGCGGCTTCTGGTGACTATGATGGTGAGCGTAGCGGTAGCGACTAGACGCTGATCGACACGGACACTCCTAAAGTCGCAGTCGCTCAGCGGTGCGTGAGTGCTTTCGCCGCGAACGACACCGCGACCGGGACCGCCTCGCGGCTGCCCCTTCGAGTCCCGCCTCGCAACCGCACCTCACGCCTCCCCAGCCTCGCCGCTCGCTCGGGGCTCCCTTCGGTCGCCCGCATCGCTCACGGCGTCCCTCGCGCGTGCTGGCTCGCGGCCGCTTTCGGCGGCACGCTCGCAGGCGCGCGCCACCACCGAGGTTCGTCAAATCGGTGTCTCGAAGGGACCCAATTGGTCGCGCCCAACAGCCAAACCCCTTAAACGGTGAGCGAGTAGGCGTCGACATGGAGAGCATCAACCGGACCGCGATCGAGCTGGTCGACGAGGCGCTCGATTTCGCCGGCGAGCTGGACGTCGTCGGATACGAGCTGGACAACGGTGCGACCGTCGTCGACTTCGGTGTCGATGCGGCCGGCGGGGTCGAAGCGGGGCTGCTGCTCGCGGAGATACAGACCGCCGGGCTGGCGAACCTACAGACCCGAATGGGGAGACTCGCGGGCGCGCCCCGCCAGTACGTCGAGCTGTCGACGGACCACCCCGCGGTCGCGCTGCTCTGCTCGCAGAAGGCCGGCTGGGAGATCACGACCGAGGGCGGCTTCGAGGGGCTCGGCTCCGGGCCGGCCCGCGCGCTGGTCGGCGGCGAGACCGAGTTCGAGCGCGTCGGCTACTACGACTCCTCGGAGTTCGCCACGCTGACGATCGAGTCGACGGCGCTGCCCGACGAGGAGGTCGCGGAGCAGGTCGCGGAGATGGCCGAGGTCGAGACCGACGGGGTGTTCCTCCCGACGTTCGCGACCGGCTCGACCGCCGGCTCCGTCACCACCGCGGCCCGCGCCGCCGAACTCGCCGTCTTCCGACTGCTGGAGGTCGGCTACGAGCCGACGGACGTGCTCCACGCCTCCGGCTCGGCACCGCTCGCGCCCCCGACCCGCGACGAGGCCGAGGCGATGGGGCGGACGAACGACGCCCTGGCGTACGGCGGCGAGGTCCACCTCCAAGTCGCACGCGACGACGACCGCTTCGGGGAAATCGTCTCCACCGCGAGCGAGGAGTACGGCACGCCCTTCGTCGAAGTGTTCGAGGACGCCGACTGGGACTTCTATGACGTCCCCGAGAGCGTGTTCGCCCCCGCGCAGGTCACCGTCGACGTGGTCGACGGGCCCGTCTACACGGTGGGCGAGACCGACGAGGAACTGCTCGCGGAGTCGTTCGGCTACCGCTGACTCCCCGGAGCGTCACCGACTGAATCCCCGCCTTGTCCACTCCCGTGCGACTCAAACCCGTCCCCGAACCCCCGACCGCCCTCGACGACCTTCGCGACCTCCAGCGCGCGGTCCCGCTCGTCCCCGGCGACACCGACGACTGCTGCGCCCGGCTCCGGCGGCGCTGTGACCTCCCCGACCGCCAGACCGCCAACGACTGGCTCGCCTTTCTCCGGACGCTCGGACTCGTCGAGGAGACATCGCGCGGGTTCGTCCGCGCCGACGCGGAGCCGGCCCCGGAGCGCGTCCGCGAGAGGCTCCGAGACGGGGTCCTGTTCGCCCCCGAGGCGCTCGCGGCGCTCGCCGACGCCTCGCGCGAGGACCCCGTGACACCCGACGACCTCTTCGCGGCCACCCGCGACCGTGTCCCGCGACACGACCGCGCCCGCGACCCCGACTGGGAGGCGACGTGGCGCGACCGCGCGGCCCGGCTGCTGGCGTGGCTCGCCCTCGTCGACCTCGCGGTCCCGGTCGAGAGCGCGGGCGAAACCGCGGGGTACGTCGCCGGAGACGCCGCCTGATCCGGTCCCGTGCGCCGTTCGGATCGCCGGCGGTGTGCGCCCGCGGTGTTCAGATAAGGATTGAAAGGTGAGGCGGTGCGTTTTCAAAGTGACTTATGCCCGAAAACGACCGCCTCAGCGGCTGTTTAGACGAGATCAACTTAGAGTTTGTGGAGCGAGAAGCAACACCGCAGCTGTTGATGAAGCTCAGTATTCAGCTTCACTTGGCTGGATTATCGCTTTCGAATACTGTTTCTTTTCTTGAGGTATTCGGTGTTGATCGAGTTCGATCGACCGTTCATAACTGGGTTCACAAAGCCGATCTACAGCCAGAAACTGGTCGGAGGCCGAATCACGTCGCGGTTGATGAGACTGTGATTCAGCTTGACGATGAACAATATTGGCTGTACGCTGCTGTCGATCCCGAATCAAACGATCTGTTACATACAAAGGTTGAATCGACGAGAAACAATGCTCTCGCAGATCGGTTTTTCGCGGAACTCCGCAAAAAACACGATGTAGATGACGCGATCTTTCTCGTTGATGGCGCGGCTCCACTTCAGCGAGCCTGTCGCAAACACGACCTCGATTTTAGATACGAACGACACGGAAAGCGGAACAGTGTCGAACGTGTCTTTCGTGAGGTAAAACGCAGAACTACTAGTTTCTCAAACTGTTTTAGCAACGCCGAAGCAGAAACAGCAAACGAGTGGATCAGATCGTTCGCTTTCGCATGGAATCAGCTTATCTGAACACTACCTGTGCGCCCGCAACAAGCCTTTTACTCGCAGCCGGAGAGGGAGGCACATGAGACGCGCCGACGAGCGCACGGTCCGCTACGAGCCGACGAGCGTCAAGGACCTGCTCGTCGAGATGAAAGACACCGCGGAGCTACTGATCGACCTCTCGTACTCGGCGGTGCTCCACAACAGCCCGACGGTCGCCCACGAGGTCGTCGAACTCGAACACCGGATGGACGTGCTCCAGATGCGCGCCCGGATGAGCCTGATGCTCGCGGCGCGGAACCCGAGCGAGGCCGAGACGCTCGCGCCCGTCCTCGGCGTCATCGCCGCCGCCGACAAGGTCGCGGACGCCGCGGGCGACATCGCCAAGATCGTCACCGAGGAGATCGGGCTGCCCGACGCGATGCGGGGCGCGCTTTCGGCCGGCGTCGAGACGCTCGTCCGGGGAACCGTCGTCGCCGACTCCGCGTACGCCGGTCGGAGCCTCGCTGATATCGACCTCGAATCGGAGACGGGCGTCCGCGTCATCGCGGTCCGGCGCGACGAGGACTGGATCCTCAACCCCGGACCGACCACGCGCCTGAAGGCGAGCGACGTGACGCTGCTGCGCGGTCCCGAGGCCGGCGTCGCAGACGTCTACCCCGAGCTGAGCGGCGAGCCGTTCGAGCCGGAGCCGCCGTCCGAACCCGCGATAGACGACTTGGAGCGCGCGGTCGACTCGATCGTCTTGATGAAGAACCTCTCGGAGCTCGCGGTCGATCTGGCGTACGGCTCCGTCCTCTTCGACAACGAGGAGCTGGCGGAGGAGGTGAACAACTTAGAGATCGAGGTGGACGCGCTCCAGTCGCGGTTCGAGGCGTGGACGCTCCGGGCGGCCGCCGAGGCCGACGACCCGGTGTCGCTCCGCGGGCTCATCCACCTCGGCGTCGCGACCGAGGAGATATCCGACGCCGCGCTGGCGATCACCGAGGGGGTCCGCCGCGACCTCGACGTCCACCCGGTCGTGGAGATGGCGGTCCAGGAGTCGGACGAGATAATCACCCGCACCATCGTCGGCGAAGGGAGCGACCTCGACGGGACCGCGGTCGCCGACGGCGTGCCCGCGACCGACATCTCGACGAGCGTCCTCGCGATCCGCCGCCCGGAGGAGGGGTGGCTGGTCGGCCCCGACATCGACACCACGCTGCGGGGCGGCGACGTGATCATCGCGAAGGGCACCCGGACCTCCGCGGAGGAGTTCGATGCCCTCGCGGCGTGAGGCGGACGGGGAGGCCCCGCCGGACGAACGGAGTCCCGCCGCCCTCGCTCGGGCGTACTACGACGCGCTCGACGCCGGCGACTACGACCGGCTGCGGTCGCTGCTCGACCCCGCGTTCGTCCAGCGACGCCCCGACCGGACCTTCGAGGGCCGCGACCGCTTCGTCGCGTTCATGCGCGACGAGCGGCCGGACACGGACACGACCCACGTCGTCGAGCGCGTCTACCCGACCGGTCCCGGCGTCGCGGTCCGAGGGAGACTGCTCGACGCCGACGGCGAGGAGCTGTTCGCGTTCGTCGACGCCTTCGACGTCGACGAGGGACGGCTGACCGCCTTGGAGACGTACGCGGCCGACTCGTAGGCGACCGCGAGGGGCCGACGACGACGGTCGCCGCGGCCACCTCGTCTACCAGGCCGCGCGCAACACGCCGAGTATCTCCTCGGCGGTCGCGTCGAGGCCGGCCGGCGCGCGTGCCATCGGCGGGTCCTCGGCGACGAACTCCGCGATCGCCGGGAGGTCGCTTTCGTCGGTCGCGGGCAGGTCCCGGAGCCGGCTCGGGACGTCGAGCGCGTCGCGGACCGCGGCGACCGCCTCGACGACGTCCTCGGCGACCGCGTCGTCGTCGCGGCCGTCGGTCGGGACACCCAGTCCGGCCGCGAGCGCCCGGCGGCTCGCGTCCACCTCGTCGAAGAGGTACGCCAGCGCGTGTGGCGCGACGACAGCGTGGACCGCGCCCTGTTGGACGTCGTACCGGCGGGCGAACCCGTGCCCGAACGCGTGGATGACGGATATCTTCCGGTCGAGCTGGACGAGCAGCGCTCCCACCACCGCTCGGTCCGTCGCCGCCTCGCTGTCCGGTCGGTCGCCCGCGACGTGCGGGAGCGCGTCCGAGAGGAGCCGGAGTCCGTGGACTGCGGCCGCGTCGCTCACCGGCGACGCGTCGCGGGCGTACGGCGTCTCGACGCCCTTGTTGAAGCCGTTCATCGCCGACCCGGCGAGCACCGACCCCGGCGTCGTCTCGAACAGCGCCGGGTCGGCGATATCTGCGATCGGCCACGCGCCGCTCCCGCTGACGGTTATCGGCTGCTCGGTCGGCGACTCGGCGGCGGCGAACACCTCCAGCGACCCGCCGGCCGAGAGGTCCGCGCCCGCGAACGTCGTCGGGACGACGACGACCGGGAGGGCCGGCTCCGATCCGGGTGCCAGCTCGCCGAGCGCATCCGCCCCCGACTCCGCGTCGGCGCGGAGGTCGCCGAGGTCCCGCCCGTCCGCCGCGAGCAGCGTCGCCTGCCTCGCGACGTCGAGGCTCGCACCGCCGCCGACCGCGACAAGGACGTCCGCTCCCGCCTCCGCCCGCGCGTCGAGGAGGTCGGAGGCGGTCTCGACCCGCTTGTCCGGGGTGGTCTCGTCGAAGACGCCGGCGAACCGGTCGCCGAGTCCCGCCCGAATCGGGTCCATCAGGGCGTCGTTCGCGCCCGTGTTCGAACCGCAGACGACTAGGGCGTCGTCGAGGTCGCGGTCGCCGAGCCAGCCGCCGAGGTCTGTGATCCGACCTCGCCCGTACAGGATCTCGCAGCCGCGATGCGCGTGTTCGAAGGAGTCCGCGATCGGTAGCATCGGAAGGCGGTACGGCCGGCACCCGCTTGTAACCGGGGGTTCACCCGCCCGCGTCGACCGGTTCGCGGCTATCGGCCTCGTCCGGTGCGAGACCCATCACTCGACGGCGCAAGACCCAACACCCGACGGCGCGCACCGACCGGCATGGCTCCGTCACGCGACCCGGTCGCCCCGTCGTTCCCGCCGCTCCCGCCCCTCAACTCGGCCGCCGCGGACGACGTCCTCGACGGCCACCTGTGGCTGATCGAGCTGATCGACGGCACCGGGATCCGGTTCCGGATGGACGAGTCGGGGCTGCTCCGCTTCGCCGGCCCGGACGGCGCGTTCGCGGACGACGACGCCGTCCCTCCCCGCCTCCGCCCCGCGGTCAGGCACGTCCGGTCGCGGTTCGACCGGGAGGCGCTCCGCGACGCGGTCGACGACCCGACCGACGTCGCGTTCTTCGGCGTCGCGACCCACTGCCGCCGGATCGACTACGACTGGGACCGGATCCCCCCGTTCCTCGGGACCGACGTGTGGGCCGGGACCGGCGACCGGTTCCGCCCGCCCGACGCCGCGGCGGCGATCTTCGAGGGGACGGGACTCGACGCGGTCGACGCGGTCGACCGCGAGATACCCGCTCGCGACTTCGACCCGGACGCGTACGAGGTTCCGGAGTCCGCTTGGTACGACGGGCCGGCGGCCGGGGCCGTCGTCCGGAACAAGCGCGGCGACCGCGGGCGGCTGGTCCGGGAGGACTTCGACGACGGGAGCGCCGGCTCGGGCGGCGACGAAGCGCCTGCCGTCGAGACGCTCGCGGCGGAGTACGCCGCGGACGAGCGCCTCGAACGGTACCGGAAGACGGTTGAGCGGTGCGGCTCGCCGGCGACCGTCGACGCGCTCGCGGACCGGGTCGTCGAGGCCGCGGCCCGCGAGGCCCCGGTCCGAATTCGGGCCGAGACCGGTCGTTCGCGCGCCGACGGCACCGGGGGCGGTTCGCATCCGATCGTCGACGCGGGTCGCCTCCGGACGGCGGCCGTCGAGCGCGTCCGGGCCTTCCTCGACGAGGGACCGGAATCGCGCTGAGGTGCGGTCGCTCGCGGCGTACTCGGCCGCGAGCGGTGTTCGACAACCGCGACGCGTCGGCCGCTCACACACGCCCGCGCGCGTGCGCCGCCTTTATAAGTCGACGGCGATTAGCTGGAGTAAGTTCCTATGTCAGAGCAGAGCGAATACGGAGCCGGCCAAATTCAGGTCCTCGAAGGCCTGCAGGCCGTCCGTAAGCGACCGGCGATGTACATCGGGTCCACGGACGGTCGGGGGCTCCACCATCTCGTCTACGAGGTCGTCGACAACTCCATCGACGAGGCGCTCGCGGGGTACTGCGAGGAGATCGAGGTCCGCATCCACGACGACGGCTCCGTCTCCGTCCGCGACGACGGACGCGGGATCCCCGTCGACACCCACGAAGAGTACGACCGGCCGGCGCTGGAGGTTATCCTGACGGTCCTCCACGCCGGCGGAAAGTTCGACTCCAAGTCGTATCAGGTGTCCGGCGGGCTGCACGGCGTCGGCGTCAGCGTCGTCAACGCCCTCTCCGAGCGGCTGGAGGTCGAGGTAAAACGCGACGGCGGCGTCTACCGCCACGAGTTCGAGCGCGGAGAACCCGTCGAGGACGCCTTCGAGCGCGTCCGCGACACCGACGCCGACGAGTCGACCGGGACCCAGATCCGCTTCTGGCCCGACGACGAGATATTCGAGACGACCGACTTCCAGACCTCGACGCTCGCGAACCGGCTCCGCGAGCTGGCGTTCCTCAACTCGGGCGTCGAGATCCGCCTCGTCGACGACCGCGACGACACCGCGGAGACGTTCAAGTACGACGGCGGCATCCGCGAGTTCGTCGCGTACCTCAACGAGACGCGCTCGCCGATCCACGAGGAGGTCATCTACTTCGAGGACGAGACCGACGGCGTCCACGTCGAGGTCGCGATGCAGGCGACAGAGGAGCTTCAGGGCTCCGTCCACGCGTTCGCGAACAACATCAACACCCGCGAGGGCGGGACCCACCTCACCGGGTTCAAGACCGCGCTGACGCGGACGGTGAACGACTACGCGAACGAACACGGGTTAGTCGACGACCTCGACGCCAACCTCAAAGGGGAGGACGTCCGCGAGGGGCTCACGGCCGTCGTCTCGGTGAAACACCCGGACCCGCAGTTCGAGGGGCAGACGAAGACGAAGCTCGGCAACAGCGAGGTCCGCGGCGTCGTCGAGTCCGCGACCCACGAGAAGCTCGGGACGTTCTTCGAAGAGAACCCCGACACCGCAGAGAAGGTCGTCCACAAGGCCGCCGAGGCCGCCCGCGCCCGGAAGGCGGCGAAGAAGGCCGAGGAGCTGACGCGACGGAAGTCCGCGCTGGAGTCGACCGCGCTGCCCGGCAAGCTGGCCGACTGTCAGACCCGCGACCCGACCGAGGCGGAGCTGTTCGTGGTCGAGGGCGACTCCGCGGGCGGCTCGGCCAAGCAGGGCCGGAACCGCGAGAATCAGGCAATTTTACCCCTCAAGGGGAAGATCCTCAACGTCGAGAAACACCGCCTCGACCGCATCCTCGAAAACGACGAGATCCGCGCGCTGATCACCGCGATCGGCGCGGGGATCGGCGAGGAGTTCGACATCGACGACGTCCGGTACAACAAGATCATCCTCATGACCGACGCCGACGTCGACGGCGCGCACATCAGAACCCTCCTCCTCACGCTCCTCTACCGGCACATGAAGCCCCTGTTGGAGGCCGGCTACGTGTACGCGGCCCAGCCGCCGCTGTACCGCGTCCGCTACCGCGGGGAGACGTACGACGCGATGACCGAGGAGGAGCGCGACCGCATCGTCGAGGAGGAGTGCGACGGCAACCCGACGCAGGTCCAGCGGTTCAAGGGGCTCGGCGAGATGAACCCCGACCAGCTGTGGGACACCACGATGGACCCGGAGAACCGCCGGCTCAAGCGGATCAACGTCGACGACGCGGCTGCCGCCGACCGCATGTTCAACGTGCTGATGGGTGACGCCGTCGAGCCGCGCAAGCAGTTCATCAAGGAACACGCGACCGAAGCGGAGTGGGTGGACATATGAGCTCAGAGACTTCAGACGCCGAACCCGGTGACGTACGAGCCGCACAGGTGACGAACGCCCGCATCGAAGACGAGATGGAGCAGTCGTACATCGACTACGCGATGTCCGTCATCGCGGGCCGCGCGCTCCCCGACGTGCGCGACGGGCTCAAGCCCGTCCACCGCCGCATCCTCTTCGCGATGAACGAGGCGGGCGTGACGAGCAACTCCGCGCACCGCAAGTCCTCCTCCGTCGTCGGCGAGACGATGGGCGACTACCACCCGCACGGCGACAGCGCCATCTACGACACGCTCGCGCGGATGGCGCAGGACTTCTCGATGCGGTACCCCCTCGTCGACGGGCAGGGGAACTTCGGCTCCGTCGACGGCGACCCGCCGGCCGCGATGCGGTACACGGAGGCGCGGATGGCCCCCATCGCCGAGGAGCTGATGGCGGACATCGAGCGCGACACCGTCGACTTCCAGGCGAACTACGACGACCGCCTCGAAGAGCCGGCGGTGCTGCCCGCGGCATTCCCAAACCTCCTCGTCAACGGCTCCTCGGGCATCGCGGTCGGGATGTCGACGAACATCCCGCCGCACAACCTCGGCGAGGTGATCGACGCGACCGTCGAGCTAATCCAGACCCCCGACGCGACGGTCGAGGACCTGATGGAACACGTCAAGGGGCCGGACTTCCCGACCGGCGCGAACATCGTCGGCCGGAACGCGGTCCACAAGGCGTACAAGACGGGTCGCGGTCGGATCCGCGTCCGCGCCGAGTTCGAGGTCGACGAGGAGGAGGGTCGGATCGTCATCTCGGAGCTCCCCTTCCAGCAGAACAAGTCGCGGCTCGTCGAGCGGGTCGCCGAGGACGTCAACGAGGGAGCGATCGAGGGGATCCGCGACCTCCGCGACGAGTCCGACCGCGACGGGATCCGGATCGTCGTCGAGCTCAAGCGGGACGCGATGGCGGACGTGGTGAAAAACCAGCTGTTGGAGAGCCACCTCGAACGCACCTTCGGCGTCATCAACCTCGCCCTGGTCGACGGTTCTCCGCAGGTGTTGGACCTCAAGGAGACGCTCGAACACTACGTCGAACACCGGCGCGAGGTCGTTCGGCGGCGCTCCGAACACGAGCTCGCAGAGCGCGAGGACCGCGCGCACATCCTCGAAGGCCGGCTGAAGGCGCTCGACAACGTCGACAGCGTCGTCGAGACGATCCAAGACTCCGACGACCGCGACGCCGCGAAGGCGGCGCTGGAGTCCGCGTTCGACTTCACCGAGGCGCAGGCGGCCCACATCGTTCGGATGCAGCTCGGCTCGCTCACCTCGATGGAGACGGCCGAGATCGAGTCGGAGTACGAGGAGGTGAACGCCCGGATCGAGCGGCTGGAGACGATCCTTGCCGACCCCGGCGAGCTCGACCAGGTGATCGTCGACGAGCTTCAGGAGATCAAAGCCGAGTACGACGACGAGCGCCGCACGAGCTTCATCGAGGACGTGGGCGACGTGACCCACGAGGACCTCATCCCCGAGGAGGAGTGCGTCGTCGTGATGAGCGAGGACGACTACATCAAGCGGATGCCGCTCGACGAGTTCCGCGCGCAGAACCGCGGCGGCAAGGGGATCATCGGCACGGGGCTGAAGGAGGGCGACCGCGTCTCCTCCGTGTTCGCGGCCAACTCCCACGACTACCTCCTCGTGTTCACGAACCGCGGGCAGATCTACGAGCTGAAGACCTACGAGATCCCGGAGATGTCCCGCACGGCGCGCGGGAAGTCCGCGGTCAACCTCCTCGATCTGGACGACGGCGAGGAGATCGAGTCGGTCGTCAACACCGAGGACTTGGACGACGACGAGTTCCTCACGATGGTCACCCGCGACGGGTACATCAAGCGGACCGCCGTCGACGAGTTCGGTAACATCCGCTCGACCGGCATCCGCGCCATCCGGCTGGAGGACGGCGACGAACTGGTCGACGTCGAGGTGACCGACGGCGACCGCGACATCGTCATCGGAAGCAAACACGGGATGGCGATCCGGTTCGACGAGTCCGACGCCCGCGCGATGGGTCGCACGGCCCGCGGCGTGATCGGCATCGACCTCCGCGAGGGCGACGCCGTCGCCGGCGTCGCCGCCATCGACCAGGACTACCACAACTGGGTGCTCACCGTGACCGAGAACGGCTACGGGAAGCGCTCCGACCTCGACGAGTACCGCCCGCAGTCGCGGAACGGCAAAGGGCTCGTCGATATCAAGACCGGCGACCGCAACGGCGAGGTCGTCGCCATCGAGGCGGTCACCCACGGCGACCACCTCGTCGCGATGAGCGCGGCGGGACAGATCATGCGGACCCGCGTCGAGGAGATCTCGACCGTGAGCCGGAACACGAAGGGTGTCATCGTGATGAACCTCGACCCCGACGACGAGGTCGCGTCCGTCGATATCGTCCCCGAGTCGGTTCACGCCGCCGAGAGCGAGGCGGACGACGCCGAGGTCGACGACGAGTAACCCTCCCGCGCGACGAACCCCGCTCGGTTCCGATCCCTCCTCCGTCCGTTCGTACGTGGCTTGAAGTCCCGTCGCGACGAGCGACCGCCATGGAACGACGCCGACTCCTCGCCGCGAGCGCGACCGTAGTCGCCGGCGGGGTCGCAGGCTGTCTCGGATCGGACGACCCCGGCCGCCTCGACCTGACGGTCCGCAACGACGGCGACGGTCCGGTCGACGTGGACGTCGTCGTCGAGGGCGACGACGGGACGACCTACGAGGAGGAGTCCGACCGGGTCGACGCCGGCGTCGCCCGGGCGTTCGAGGTGGTCGTCGGGGCGACCGGTCGCCACGAGGTCGCGGTGACAGGTCCCGACTGGGAGGGGCGACTGGCGTGGGACGCCGGCACCTGCCAGCTCTACGACGCGACGACGGTCGTCGGCGGCGGGACGGTCGAGGTCGCGGGCGAGTGCGTCAACTCGCGGTAGTCGCTCGGCGCGATCGAGTCGACCGCGCTCCCCGCGAATCGTTCAGGAAAGTTACTTACTGTCGCCGCGAAAATCCCCGGACGAGATGGACGAGTACGAGGGGATAGACGAGGTCGTACACGAGCCGACCGAGGCGTTCGCGGAGTCGACGAACGTCGCGGCGTTCATGCGCGAGTACGGGGTCGACGACTACGAGGAGCTAATCCGCCGCACCACCTCGGAGGTCCCGGGCGAACCGGAGTCCGGGGTCGACTGGTTCTGGGACGAGATCGTCGACTACCTCGACATCGACTTTTACACCGACTACGACACCGTCCGGGACGACACCGACGGCCCGCAGTTCTCCGACTGGTACCCCGGCGGCGAGATCAACGTCGCGCACAACGTCGTCGACCGCCACGCCGCGGCCGACTCGCCGAACCGCAACCGCGTCGCGCTGCTCTGGGAGGGAGAGCCGGGGGACGTCCGCGAGATAACGTATCACGAGCTTCGCCGACAGAGCGACCGCGTCGCGAACTACCTGACCGAGGCGGGGGTCGAGACCGGCGACACCGTCGGGCTGTACATGCCGATGGTGCCCGAGGTCGTCTCGATCCTCTACGGCTGCCTGAAGGTGGGCGCGATCGCGGTGCCGATCTTCTCCGGGTTCGGCCGCGAGGCGACCGCGACCCGGATCGACGACGGGGAACCCTCCGTGCTGTTCACGGGCGACGGCTTCTACCGTCGCGGCGACGAGGTGCGGCTGAAGGCGACCGCCGACGACGCGATCGACGACGCCGGCCACGTCGAGGAGGTCGTGGTGTACGATCGGCTCGGCGCGACGCCCGCGAGCGACGACGGAGATGTGCCTTCCGTCCCGTGGGACGACGACCGCGACCGCACCTGGGAGGACGCGGTCGGCTCGCAGCCCTCGACGTACGAGACGAAGCACCTCCCGAGCGATCAGGAGTCGATGCTCCTGTACTCGTCCGGGACTACGGGCGAGCCGAAGGGCATCGTTCACACCCACGCGGGCGTCCTCACGCAGTGCGCCAAGGAGATCCACTTCGGGTTCGACCAGAAGCCTGCCGACCGGTTCTTCTGGGTCTCCGACATCGGCTGGATGATGGGCCCGTGGACGCTCATCGGCAACCACGCGTTCGGCGGGACGGTGGTGATGTACGAGGGCGCGCCCGACCACCCCGAGCCGGACCGCTTCTGGGAGCTGATCGACCGACACGGAATCACGCAGTTCGGCATCTCGCCGACCGCGATCCGCGCGCTCCGCAAGCACGGGGACGAGTGGATCGAGGACCACGACCTCTCCTCGCTCCGGATCTTGGGGTCGACCGGCGAGCCGTGGGACCCCGAGTCGTGGCGGTGGTTCTACGACGCGGTCGGCGGCGGCGACTGCCCGATCGTCAACATCTCCGGCGGGACGGAGATCTGCGGCTGCTTCCTGATGCCGATGCCGAACCAACCCCTCAAACCCTGTACGCTCGGCGGTCCGGGACTCGGGATGGACATCGACATCGTCGACGAGACGGGCGAGTCGGTCAGGGAGTCCGGCGAGCGGGGCTACCTCGTCGCGCGCGATTCCTGTCCGTCGATGACGAAGTCTCTGTGGTCCGGCGACGAGCGCTACCTCGAGGAGTACTGGTCGACGTGGCCCGACTTGTGGGACCACGGCGACTTCGCGCAGAAGGACGACGACGGCTTCTGGTTCCTCCACGGCCGCGCCGACGACGCGCTCAACGTCGCCGGGCGGAAGGTCGGTCCCGCCGAGATCGAGGGGGTCCTCATCGACCACGACGCCGTCAACCAGGCGGCCGCGGTGGGCGTCCCGGACGACACCACGGGGACCGCGGTCGTCGCGTACGTCGTCCTCGAACCGGACGCGGAGCCGAGCGACGACCTCCGCGAGGAGCTGCGGGCGCTGGTGGGCGACGAACACGGCAAGCCGTTCCGGCCGCGAGAACTGCTGTTCGTCGACGCCTTCCCGAAGACGCAGTCGGGCAAGATCATCCGGCGCGCGATCGAGTCCGTCTACAACGGCGAGGACCCGGGCGACCTCTCCTCGATGGAGAACCCGGAGGCGCTCGACGCGCTCCGCGACGCCGCCTGAGCGCGGGAACGGTCCGGTCGGACCGAGTTCGCCTCAGGCGGTCGCGTCCGCCACCGCCTCGTCGAGCGCGTCGTAGTCCGGCTCCTGTCCGGCGTTATCCGCGAGCCAGCGGTACGTCACCGTCCCGTCCGCGTCGATCACGAAGACGGCTCGCTGCGCCACCGTCTCGACGCCGTAGTGTTCGAAGTCCTCGATCACGTCGTACGCCTCGATCGCGCGGTGGTCGGGGTCGCCGACGAGCGCGAACGGGAGTTCGTACTGGGTGCGGTACGCGGCGAGCGCGTGCGGGAGGTCGGTGCTCACGCCGAACAGGGTACAGTCGTCGCGGTCGAATTCGTCTCGGAGCGCCTCCATCTCGTCGGTACAGGTGTTCGAGAAGGCGGCCGGGAAGAAGGCGAGCACGACCGGCTCGTCGCCGAGGTGATCGGCGAGTTCGAACGGCGCGATGTCGCCGTCCACGAGCGATCCGGTGAAGTCGGGAGCGTCGTCGCCGACGTGTGGCATATCTGGTCGTCGTCGGCCGGGCGTATCACCGTTTCGACGGCGGCGTTCCGGCAGAGGCAAAAAGACTATAGTCGCCACAGGGTTACTGCGAGACAGAGATGGTAAGTGTGATTCCACTGTTCGGCGGTCTTCCGGTGGGGCCCGAGCTCCTCATCATCCTGCTCGTGCTGGTCCTGCTGTTCGGGGCGAACAAGATCCCGAAGCTCGCCCGGTCGACCGGGCAGGCGATGGGTGAGTTCAAGAAGGGCCGCGAGGAGATCGAAGAGGAACTGAAGGAGATGGACGACGACGAGACGGAGTCGACGCTCGACAACGAGGACGACGAGTTTGAGGACCTCGAAACCGAGACCGAAAAGGAAACCAGCGCGTAACTCCGGATCCCACACCGATCGCTTTCCGCCGTTCCGTCTTCTCTCCCCGATTTGGGCGCGTGGCCTAGCGGACAGGGCGAGAGGTTCCTAACCTCTCGATCGCGGGTTCGAATCCCGTCGCGCCCGTTCCTTCGCTCCGCTCAGTCACGGGCGCGACTGGCTCCACGCTCGCTCACTTCGTTCGCTCGCGTGGATCCCGCCGCGCCCTCTTATACTATTTAAATAGTGATTATCGGGACTGTTGAGACTATTTAACGGGCGCTCGTCGGACTCCGCTTTTCCGAGCGCCTCTCAGCTCGTCCCCTCTCCCAGCCGTCGGAACGAGTGCGACGCGAGCGCGGCCGATCCGACGGCGATCGCGAGCGTCGCGGCCGCCAGTCCGGGACCCGGCTCGTACAACAGGGGTGGATGGTAGCCGAGCCAGTAGTCGACGACGACGTTCACGACGCCGAGCGCCAGCGCCGTCGCGAGCGCCCCCGGCGTCGTCCGTCCGAACGCCGGGAACAGGAGCGCCAGCCCGACGAAAAGCAGGTGCGTCCCGATCACGCCCCAGTAGTAGATCCACGCGTCCGGGGCGGCGACGTACTCGCCGAACGCGAGGTTGAGCGAGACCAGCGGCCAGACGCCGAACTGGACCAGCCAGACGAACGCGACCGTCTGGAGGTACGCCGACGCCCGCGAGACCGGGATGTCGACGCCGATATCGCCACCGCGCCGGACCGTCGGCGCGATTCCGGCGAGGACGGCTCCGCCGAGCGCGACCGCGACCGCCGAGTCCGCGTACAGCGGCCAGAAGGGAACCGGGACCTCGTTTGCGGTCGGCACGTAGTACCAGACTCCCACCGCGAGCATGAACCCGGTGAACGCGCAGACGACGGCGAGGCTCCGCGGCGTCCCGAGCAGCTCCTCGGCGATAGCCGCTCGGACTCGCCGCCTGACCGCGGGCTGCCGCAGTCGTCGGAGGCGGCGGAGTCGCGAGAACCGCTCGGAGCGTGGCACGGACGGCGATCGGTTCGCGGGGACGTAAAACCCGCCCGTCCGCGGTCGATTATCAATCTCGGTGTTTTGCGAGACACCTTTTTCAACGGAAACGGCGTTTCCGTAACTATGAGCAACGAGGACGCCGAGCGCTCCGCCTCGCGGACCGGCCCGGAGGGCGATAGATCGGCGTCCGACGCGTCCCCACGCGACGAACGGGGCGAACGCGACGAGCGGGGCGCGGACGCGGATACGGAACCGGTGGACTCGACGGACGACGACACACCGACCGAGGCGACTGCCGACGCAGCGACCGAGACGGCCGCCACCGGAGAGTCGGCGGACGCGACAGGATCTCTCGCCTTCGGCGAGGATGACGGACCAGAGCGGGGGCCGCCGGTCGTCACCGACCGGTACACCTGGCGCTCGCTGCTCGCGGAGCGAGGGCACGGGGACGCCGCGGAGCGCGTGTACGCCGACGTGCCGGACGCGCCGGCGGTTCCGGCCGACGCCGTCGCGCTCCACCTCCCCGACGGCATCAGCGGGGTGATCCGAGCCGCCGGCGTCGACGAGCCCTTCGAGGCCGACGGCGAAACCGCCGTCCCCGGCCACGGGACCCCCGAACGGGGCACGCTGGTCGTCGGTCCGGACGCCGTCCTGCTCGACGGCTCGGCCGTCGTGCCGACCGGGGAACGCCTCGTGGCGACGCCAACGCCCGCGAGCCACGCGGAAGAGACGGAAGGCGACGGCGAGGTAGACGCGACCTCCGAGGACGGAGAGCCGGACTCGGACGCCGAGGACGAGCGCGAGGCGGTTGAAGTCGAGAACTCCGACGTGACCGACGACTCCGATGAGAGCGACGATTTCGAGGAGAGCGACGACTCCGACCCCGACGAGGCCGACCCGGACCGCGACGGCGACGCCGCCGAGGACTCGTCCCCGGCTCCCGCCCCCGATCCGGACACGGTATTCGACGACCCCGTCGCCCGTCGCGGTGGTGTCTCCGGGGTCGTAGTCGCGCCCGGTGACCGCGTCGAGTCGGTGCCGTCGCGCGTGCCGACCCCAGAGGAGTGGGACCGAGTCGATGTCGATCCGGAATCTCTCCTCGGGTTCGACCCGGGCGAGACCGAGTACCGATTCCGCGCGGCCGCGGCGGTCGGCGACGTGCTCTGGGACCTGTGTGCGGCCCGGTACGACCCCTACTCCGTCCCGGTGTTGAAGGGGTACTACACGTGGGACGACTACCGCGAGGAGTACTTCCTCGACGAGGACGGGAACCCGCCGACGGTCGAGAACGAGGAGGGAGAACCTGAGCCGCTTTCGTTCACCCACGAGGACAAGACCGAGGCGCTCGGCTTCGATCCGGACCGCACCGAGGAGCTGCTCGGCGCTGGCGGGAGCGCCGCGGCCGACCTCGCGGACCTCGTCGACGAGCGGACCGTCGACGTCAACCCCGAGATAGACGAGGACGCGTTCTTCTCGACCGCTGAAGGCCACACCACGCTGACGAACCGGTACGACTTAGAGAAGGCGGTGCCGATGCCGAAGAAGACGCACTTCCGTGAGAAAGAGCGCTACTGGGTGAACAAGCCGTACGCGTTCGTCATCGTCTTCCGGTCGACGAAGGAGAACGAGGTGAAGTACTACGCGGTCCAGCCGTACCGGACTGAGATCGAGACGGACCTCACGGAGTTCCTCACCGGCAAGCTCCGGACGTCGATCAAGTACGCCGACGAGTCGATCGCGGGCGGCGACGAGGCGTTCCGCGAGGAGGTGATTGTCGAGGAGACGCGTTCGCTTTTGGACCGCTACGGGCTCTACGAGGACGACGGCGGCGAGCGCGGGATCGCGGACGCGCTGCTCGACCGGTTCGGCATCGAGCCGTCCGAGGGGATCGCCTGGCGCATCGCGGAGTCGCTGGGGTACGAGCCGCCGGTCGAGTCGCCCTCGGACCCGCCGAAGATTAGCGCTCGCCCCGAGCCGGCCGTCCTCGCGGAGGACGCCGAGACGCTCTCCGAGCATCAGGTCGAGAAGCTGCTGTACTACCTCAAGCGGGACTTCATCGGCTACGAGCGGATCGACCCGATCAAGTACGACATCAACGTCGAGGACATCTCCTGTGACGGCTACAACTCCCCCGTCTTCGTCTACCACTCGGAGTACGAGCAGATCATCACGAACGTCCGCCACGGCACCGACGAGCTCGACGACTTCGTGGTGAAGCTCGCGCAGCGCTCGGGGAAGGGGATCTCGAAGCGCAGGCCGCAGGTCGACGCCACCCTCCCGGACGGCTCGCGCGCCCAGCTCACGCTCGGCCGCGAGGTCTCCGACCACGGGACCAACTACACGATCCGCCAGTTCAACGACGTCCCCTTTACCCCGATCGACCTGATCAACTGGAAGACGTTCTCGCTGGACGAGATGGCGTTCCTCTGGCTCTCCATCGAGAACCACAAGAGCCTGATCTTCGCCGGCGGCACCGCGTCCGGGAAGACGACGAGCCTGAACGCCGTCTCCCTATTCATCCCCTCGAACGCGAAGATCGTCTCCATCGAGGACACCCGCGAGGTGGAGCTTCCCCAGCGCAACTGGATCGCCTCCGTCACGCGCCCCTCCTTCTCCGACGACGACAAGGGCGACATCGACGAGTTCGACCTCTTGGAGGCCGCGCTCCGCCAGCGCCCCGACTACATCGTGATGGGCGAGATCCGCGGCGAGGAGGGGCGGACCGCCTTCCAGGTGATGTCGACCGGCCACACCACCTACACGACGTTCCACGCCGACTCCGTCGGCGAGGTGCTCAAGCGCTTCACCACCGACCCGATCAACGTCTCGAAGACGATGTTCACGGCCCTCGATCTGGTCTCCATCCAGACGTCGACCCGCGTTCAGGGCAAGAAGGTGCGTCGGAACAAGTCGATCACCGAGATCAACCACTACGACGCCGAGAACGACGAGATCAACGTTCAGGACGTGTTCCAGTGGCAGGCCGAGACGGACGAGTTCCTCCAGATGGGCGACTCGAACACGCTCGAAGACATCATGTTCGACCGGGGCTGGAGCCGGGAGCGACTCGACGAGGAACTCCGCAAGCGCCGGGTCGTGTTAGCGTACCTCATCGACCGCGGACTCAACAGCTACGCGCAGGTGGCGGCGACGTTCCAGGCGTTCATCAACGACCCCGAGACGGTGCTCGCGCTGATGGCCAACGACGAACTGGAGCGCTCGCTGGAGGACCTCCGCGAGATGGAGTCCGTCCTCATCAACGTCGACCGCGACAAGGAGGAGCTCGTCCCGCGGCCCGATCCGGACGCCGAGGCCGAGGCGGAGGTCGCAGAGATACTCGATTCGGCCGAAGACCTGTTCGAGCGGTTCCGCGGCGAGGTGCCGGACTCGGTCGCTGACGCCCTCCTCGAAATGAACCACGCCCCCGACGTCGAAGCGCAGCCGACGCGGGACCGGGAGGCCCTCGCCGAAACGGCTCGGGAGGCGGACGCGACGGACGCGACAGACGCGACGGACGCGACGGACGCGACGGACGCGGTGGGTCTCGACACGGCTGCGGACGCCGTCGACGCGGACGCGCCGCCGGAAGCGACCGACTCCGATCCCGACGCCCCCTCGCCTGATCCCCCGGACGCCTCACCGTCCGATCCCGCGCACGACGACTTCGGGACTGCCGCCGAGGCGGGCGCGACCGCGGCCGGCGACGGCTCCGGCGATCCGGGCGACATCGACTTCGAGGAACCGTTCGACGAGGGGGTCGACGTGCTCTCGTCGCCCGCGGAACGCTCGGAGTCGGGCACGGGGCCCGACGTGAGCGAGGGGTTCGACGCTACCGATTCCGCCGCGGACGACGCCCTCGACGACCCGGACGGACCCGCCGCCGACGAGTCGGACGATTCGGGGGCACCGAACGAGACGGGCGGACCGTCGGAAGCTGACCCTACTGACGCCGACTCGGCCGCCGCTGACTCAGACGAGGGCATCGACGACTGGGGGTTCGGCGACGTAGAGCCTGCGGAGGACGGGTGACACGATGTCTCTTGTGAGGGCCGAGCCGTGAGCATCGACGTGGACGCGGGCGACGGAAGACTCGGCGCGAACGCGCTCGCGGAGCTGTTCTACCCGGTCTTCGAGCTCCTCTTCGACCCCGACGGCGACTTCGTGGGCGACGTCGAGCGCAAGCTCGTCGAGGCGCGGATGTCGGATCAGGTCGAGATGTACGTCTCGTTGGCGCTCGGCGTCGGCCTGCTGGTCGGCGGGGCGCTCTGGGCGCTCGGCACGCTCGTCGGCTACGGCGTGTTCTCGCTCGGGCTGATCGACCCCGAGACGCTCTCGCTCGGCGCTCCCGCGCCGACGCCGGAGATACGGACGCTGCTCCGCTCGCTCGTCGTGCCGACCGCGGTGCTTCTCAGCGGGCTCATCTTCGGATCGATCGGTTTCGCGCTCGGGTTCGGCGGGCTCCTCGCGGTCCCGTACTCCCGGGCGTCCTCGCGGAAGCGGGAGATCAACCTCCTGCTGGCCGACTCCGTCTCGTTCATGTACGCCCTCTCCGTCGGCGGACTCAACCAACTCGAAATCCTGCGCGCCATGGCGGCCGCCGAGGACACCTACGGCGAGGTGTCCCGCGAGTTCCAGAGCATCGTCAACGAGACGGAGTACTTCGGCACCGACTACCGCAACGCGATCCGCCAGCAGTCGCTGGAGACGCCCTCCGACGAGCTCTCGCAGTTCCTCGCGGACATGCTCTCTATCGTTAACTCCGGCGGCGACATGGAGGGCTTCCTGAAGGACAAAAAGGAGAAACACCTCCGCACGTCGAAACAGGAGCGCGAGATGACCTTGGAGACGCTGGAGCTGTTCGGCGAGATGTACATGACGCTCTCCTTGTTCCCGCTCCTTCTCATCATCATCCTCGTCATCATGGGGATGATGGGCGAGGCCGACGACCGCCTGCTGTACGCGACCGTCTACGTCCTGATCCCGCTCGTCGGCGTCGGCTTCCTCGTGTTGGTCTCGACGGTGAAACAGGACGAGCCGGGCGACGGCTTCCTCCAGCCGGACGGCGGCAGCGAGCGGCTCCGACAGACGAGCCAGGAGGGACTGTTCCATTTCGGGCTGGTGGAGGCGTTCACCGGGACATTCGGCGTCTTCGACCGCATCCGCGACCGCGAGGGGACCCACAAGACGATGGAGATCCTCTCCGCCCCGCACGTCTTCCTGCGCGAGAACCCCCTGTACACCCTCGCGTTGACCGTCCCCGCGGCGCTCGCCTTGGTCGGCGTCGCTGCCGCGGCCGGCTCGGCCCCGACGACGCTCGACGGCTGGATCGACCGCCCGGTGTGGTCGGCGTTCGTCTGGGTGTACGTGCCGCTCTACGTCGTGTTGATACCGCTCGGGGTCTTCTACGAGTGGCACCAGCGCTCGCGGCGGGCGGTGACGGGGAAGCTCTCCGAGACGCTCCGAAAGCTCTCCTCCGCGAACGACACCGGGCAGACGCTGCTCGAATCCGTGCGCACGGTCTCTGAGACGTCGACCGGGACGCTCGCCGAGGAGTTCGAGGTGGTCCACGCGAAGGTGAACTACGGGATGAGCCTGCGGGACGCCTTGGTCGAGTTCAACAACGCCTACGCGGTGCCGCGGCTCGCCCGGACGGTGAAGCTCATCACGGAGGCGCAGGAGGCCTCCTCGCAGATAACGGACGTGTTGACGACGGCCGCGCAGGCCTCGGAGAACCAGGACGACATCGAGCGCGAGCGCAAGTCCCGGACCCGGATGCAGGTGGCGATCATCGTGATGACGTACATCACGCTGCTCGGCGTGATGGCCATCCTCCAGACGCAGTTCATCGACGTGATGGGCGACCTGGTCTCTCAGAGCGACGGCGGGGGCAGCGCGGGCGGCGCGGGGTTCGGCGGCGGCGGCAGCATCGACCCCGAGGTCCTCTCGATGCTGTTCTTCCACGCGGTGACTATCCAGGCAATCCTCTCCGGGTTTATCAGCGGCTACATCCGCGACGCGGAGCTTATCTCCGGCGTCAAGTTCGCCGTAGTCCTGGTGACGCTCGCATTGGGGGTGTGGATCTATGTCGGGTGAGCGCGGGACGCGGCCGCGGTCAGGAACGCAGTCAGGGAGGTGGACGCTCGACTCTACCGACCGCGCGCAGACCGTCCTCGATTTCGTCGTCGGGATGTCGGTGTTCCTCGTCGCGGTCGGGTTCACCTTCGCGTTCGTCCCGTCGCTGTTGGAGCCGTACGCCGTCGGCGAGGGCGCGACCGTCATCGTCGCCGAGCGGGGGGCGGCGCGGCTCGCGGAGTCGTCGCTCGCCGCCGGCGGCTCGACCGCAACGCTGTCGCACGCCTGTACGTTCGCGTTCTTCAACGGGACGGGGGCGGCGACAAACGAGTCGGACTGCGCGTGGACGGCGAACGCTAGCGACCTCCACGACGAACTCGGCGTCGATGACCGCCGCGGACTCAACCTCACCGTTACGCAGGACGGAACGGTCCAGCCGCTCGAATCGAACGGGAACGTCACCGAGATGCACGCCGGGTCCGCGCCGCCGCGGACGGAGAGCGTCTCGGCCGCCAGTCGCATCGTGACGATCGACGATCCCGAGAGCCCGGGGGATCCCGAGACCTACCGGCTCACGCTGCGGGTGTGGTGAGATGTTCGTCGAACACCTCCCGGACGACCGCGGGCAGGCCCACACGTTAGAGGCGTTCACGGCGGCGCTGCTCTTGGTCGCCGGCCTCATCTTCGCGACGCAGGCGACGGCCGTCACGCCGCTGTCCGCGAGCACGTCGAACCAGCACGTCGAGAACCAGGCGGCGATCGCCGCACAGGACGTGCTGATGACGACCGGAGAGAGCGGGAACCTGACGGCCGCGCTGCTGTACTACGAGGACGGCGAGTTCGTCGACAGCGGCGACGAGACGAGTTACTCGGGGGTCCCGCCGGCGTCGCACCCGCTCCACGATCCGCTGACGGAGGCGTTCGGCGACCGCCAGATCGCCTTCGACATCCAGGTTTCCTACCCCGAGGACGGCGGAAACAGGACGGGCGACACCACGATGGTCGACATGGGATCGCCGAGCGACAACGCGGCCACCGCGAGCACGCGCGTGGCGCTGTACGGCGACGACCGGCTATTCAACGCCAGCGTCGACGACCCGGGCGACGCGACGTACTCCGGGCCGCGGCTCGCCGAGGAGAGCCAGCACGACTACCTCGCGCCCTCGGCTGGCGGGAGCGACACGCTGTACACGGTCGTGGAGGTGCGTATCACCGCATGGCAGATGTGAGTTCCCCCCGAAGGCGCGGGCGCGAGAACGTCGACGCCGACCCCGACGAGGACCGGGCGCAGATCATTCTGATCACCGGGCTGACGCTCGCGGTCCTCTTCGTCGCGGTCGTGCTCCTGTTGAACACCGTCATCTACACCGAGAACCTCGCGACCCGCGGGGCCGACGCGGGGGGCGCGGAGGCGATCGAGTTCCGTGACGACACCGTCGACGACCTCGCCGGGATCCTCCACCGCGAACACCGGAACCGGAGCAGCGATGACGTCCTCAACGACTTCGACGAGAGCGTAAAGACGTACAGTCACACGGTCGCCGGTCTACGGGCGCGTGACGGAGTGATCGCGAACGTGAGCGTGAACCGCTCCACCGTCGAACGGGGCTACTTCGTCGCGCAGAACGAGACCGAGAGCGGCTTCCGGAACATGACCGCCCCAGACGGCACGACGGCAAACTGGACCGTCGTGAGCGGCGTCGGCCGCACGCGGAACTACCGGCTGACCGTGAACTCGGCATCCGTGTCGGACGGCGAGGACGGGGCGTTCGCTGTCGTGGCCGACGGCGCGGGAGAGAACTGGTCGGTGACGCTGTCAAACGACTCGGCCGACGCGATCGACGTGCGGGTGAGGAACGCGACGGTCAACACTACGAGGACCTTCTCTCATGAGGGGGACGGGAACGTCACGATCGACCTGACCGCCGGCACGGTCGGCGGCCAGCACTTTCCGGAACTCGTCTGGGCCGGGGGCGTTCAGAACGGAAGTGATCCGTCTGACACCTACGATATCCGCCACGAGAACGGCGGCAATGCGACCGGAACGTACAGCTTCGTGGTCGACGAGCGCGCCGGGACCTCCCCCCTCGACGCCTCCTCCCGGCCGTACGTCACCGACGCCGTCTACGGCGTCGACGTGGAGCTCACCCACCGGACGCCGGAGCTGACCTACAGCGACGTGGTTCGGCTCGCGCCGGGTGAGCGCGATGCGTGAGGGTCCGGGCGGGACGGACCGCGCCGTGTCGGTCACCGTCGGCTACGTCATGACGCTCGCGGTCTCGACGCTGCTGCTCTCGGGGCTGTTCGTCGCGGGCGGGTCGTTCGTCGAGACGGAGCGCGAGCGCGCCGCGCAGGGCGAACTCACCGTGGTCGGCGAGCGGATCGCGGCCGACCTCGGAACCGTCGACAGAGTCGCGTCGACCGCGTCGCCGCCGCGCGAGAACCTGACCGTCGACCGGCCGCTGACGCTCCCCGACAGGGTGTCAGGAACCGGTTATCGGATCCGGATCGAGGCGACGGGCTCGGCGGGCACGATCGCGCTCGAAAGCGAACAGGCGGACGCGACCGTCGAGGTCCCGTTCCGGACCAGCGAGGGGATCACGGTGCGGAACGCCACGGTACGGGGCGGTGACCTCCGGATCTACTGGGATGCGCCCAGCGGGGTGGACGACGAAGGCGAAGTGGTGGTGAGAGAGCGATGAGGGGGCTCGGCGACGCCGGCTTTCGAGACGACGACCGCGGCGTCAGCGAGACCGTGGGATTTGTCCTGGTGTTCGCGCTGATCGCGACGACGATCGCGGTCACGTTCACCGTCGGGCTCGGCGGGCTGGAGGACGCCCAGCTCGCGGAGCGCGACAACAACGTCGAGCGCGCGTTCGATGTCCTCCACGACAACCTCAACGACCTGAGCCGGGACGGCGTGCCGAATCGGGCGACCGAGATCCGGCTCGGCGGTGGCAGGGTGTCGTTCGACCGCGAATCTGAGTTCCGACTCAACCATACCGGAACGGAAACGGCGATCACTGAGGGCGGATCGATCACATTCCACGGCACGGGCGACACCCGGATCGTCTACGAAAACGGCGCGGTGTTCCGTATGCAAGGAGACGACGGCGTCATGATCCGGGAACCCGACCTGCTCGTCGGAGACACAATCGTCTACTCTCTATACGGACTCACGGGTCCGGCTGACTCAGTGGGCGGGGACCGGACGGTCCTCGTCACGAGCGAGCGAACCGACCGGGACGTTCCGGTCGACGCTCGGGCCAGCGCTGCGAATATTACACTCTCGATCAACTCCTCGCAGGCGAGCGTTTGGGAGCGGTATTACGGCGACCTAGCGGGGGAACACGACCAAATATCGATGACGACGGACGGCCCGGCAGACATTACAGTAACGTTTGTAGCCGACCGCTACGACCGATTCGTCGCACACCGGACCATCGCTGACGTTGGCTTTTCCGACTGAAGTGGTCGCCTTGCCCCCGGCGAGCGATGGCCTACCGCGTTAGTCGTCCTCAATCCGGATCTCCTGTGTCGAGACGTGGAGGTAGTTGATCGTCGGCACCTGTTCGACCTCGTCGAACACCTCCGCGGTCGCGAGCGCCTCGTCGTATCGGATCGTGAAGTGCGCGTCGTCGATGTCGCTGAACCTGTCGACGGTGAGCGCCCCTCGGATGGTGATGTCGCCCTCCGCGTCGTTGACGGCCGCGTTCGGGGCGTACACCACGCCGGTGAGATCGATCGGGGCGTCGTCACCGTCGAACCCTAACTCGTCTGCGTTCGAGAACAGCCAGAACGAGCTGGCGGGTTCGTTCGTGCCGGTCGAGACCGACACGCCGGTGTCGTCGTCGCCGTCACCGATCTGAATGTCCCCGTCCGGCTCGTCGTGGAACACTCTGAGTTCGGCACTCTCTTCGACGGTCACCTCCGAGGCCCCCTCCAGCGAGAGGTCGCCGCCGACGTAGATACGCGCGTTTCCATCGCCTTCGACCTTGATTTTGGTCGGGTTCGCTCCGTCTCCGCTCAGCGAGAAGTCGCCGTCGACGCGCAGGTCCAAGTCGCCGTCGGTGACATTGAGGACCAGCTTACCGCCGGACAGGTCAGCGTTGTCGAACCGAAACCCGGCGTGGCCCCCGCTCGCATTGAGGGTGACGGTCCCGCCGTCGACGGAGAGGTCCCCGTCCGCGCCGGTGTCGTCCTCGTCGCCGTCCGAAGCAATGACTTCGGCGTCCTCGACGCGGTACGTCTCGCTGCCGCCGGAGACGTCGAGTCCATCGGCGACGGACGACCGGCTCGTGATCGGCGTATCGTCGCGGAGGTCGGCCCATGACGAGTAGCTCGCCGCAGTCACGTTGCCGTAACGGGTGTCGTACTTATTGAACGCGCTGAAGACGTATCCCCCAACCGGGTTGGGGTCCTCGATGTCGGCCTGCTGGGTGATGTTCCCGGTTACGTTGATCGGGTGGTTCCCGTTCCGTATCCCGTTCGGATTTGGCTTGATGTCGTACTGCGCGCGGAGGTCGCCTTTGATCGTTACGTACGTCGGGTCGTTCCCCTTCCCGTTCGGGGAGTCGATATCGCCGCCCGCGGAGACGACCGCGTTGTCCCGACTCTCGTTGGGGCCTGCCCCACCGGAGTCGTAGCTGTCGGCCGTCAGCGATCCGATCGACCTGAGATTGAACTTGCTGGTTCCAAACGTTCCCATCGAGTACCGGACGCCGTCGCCGCGTAACTCGGACCGCAGCAACACGGTCACGGAGTTCTCACCGCGGTCGACGATCCGGGTGTCCGTCCGGCTCTCGAAGAAGGTGGCCCACCCCTCGTGGTAGTCGCCGGTCACTGTCACCCGGATGTCGTCGACGACCGGGTTCTGAGCGACGTGTCCCTTCGGCGATCCCTCGCTCGTGAGGATGACACCGTCGCCGTCGACCGTCGCGTTCTCCGAGATCGTCACCAGCGGGACGGTGAGCGTCTCACCGCGGTAGTGGAACTCCGGCGCGGAGACCATCCGGCTCCGGTCCCCGTCGCTTCGCCACACGCCGCCGCCCTGATACGCGATCCGCGTTCCGTCGCGTTCGTACACCAGCGCGCCGAGGCTCGCGTTGATTATCTCGTCGCCCGTCTCGTTTTCGGCGATCACCATCCGGCCCGCGTCGTGATCGACGGAGAGGTCGCCGGTGCCGGTGCGAGTACCGAACGAGACGCGCTGGCTCGGCGACCCGCCGTGCGCGACGAGGCTCGCCTTGGAGTCCATCTGCGTCATCGCTCCCTCGACGCGCTGGAGGTCGGCCCGCGTCTGTGAGTCGTCGAGCGCGGCACCGCCGAGCGCGACCGTGGTGCCGACGACCGCGACCGTCAGCCCCAACAGTAACACCGTCCCGAGCACTTCGCTCTGCGCGCGCTCACCCCCGAACATGGCGCGACGTACGGCGAGCGCACGCATAAACGTAGACTCCCGACTATCGCGGCTGAGATCTGGACACAGGGGCGCGTCCGAGGTCCGGACGCTCGACCGCGGCCGATCGATATTTGCTCGCGGCGCTCCTCTCTGAGACCGTGACCGAGCAACTGTACCTCGACGACGACTCCGTGACGGCGTTCGACGCGACCGTCGAGCGCGCCCTCTCGGACCCGCCGCGGGTCGTCCTCGACCGGACGCACTTCTACCCGACCGGCGGCGGACAGCCCCACGACACGGGCGCGCTGCGAGCGACCGACGGCGACCGCGTCTGGCGCGTGGTCGACGTCGAGAAGCGGGACACGGTGTATCACGCGCTCGGCACGGTCGAGGACGCGGGCGGGGACGGAGAGCCGCCGGGTCCGCCCGAACCGGGGACGGAAGTGCGAGGCGAGATCGACGCCGACCGCCGGGCGGCGCACTCGCGGTACCACACCGCACAGCACCTGCTGTCGGCCCTGTTGCTCGCGGAGTTCGACGCGCAGACGACCGGCAACCAGCTGTACCGCGATCGCGCCCGGCTCGACGCCGCCTACGATCGGTTCACGGACGCGGACCTCGACCGGATCGAGGACCGGCTCAACGAACTCGTCGCCGACGCGCGGGCGGTGTCGAGCTACACGATGGACCGCGAGACCGCGGAGGCGACGCTCGACACCGAGCGGACGCGAATCGACCTCCTCCCCGACTCGATCGAGGAGCTCCGGATCGTCGAGATAGCGGGCGCGAGCGAGGGCGACGAGCCGTACGACCGGACCGCCTGCGCCGGGACCCACGTCGCGAACACGGCCGAGATCGGCGAGGTCGTCGTCACCGGCCGGGAGACGAAGGGTCCCGACGAGGAGCGCGTGCGGTTCGCGCTCGCCGAACACGTCGACGGCGGCGAGTAGGACGCTCGGGCGCGCTCCCGCTCGTCTGCGATCCCGCCGCTTATATGGGATCCGCGGTAGGTTCGGGCATGAAGTTCTGCGACGAGTGCGGATCCATGATGAAGTCCGGCGAGGGCGAAGACCACTGGGTGTGTGACTCCTGCGGCTACGAGATCGGCCGCGACGGCGGCGACGACGAGTGGACGACCGAGTCGCAGGTCGAGTCCGAGATCGTCGACGTGAGCGACGCCGAGGACAAGGGGCTGCCGACGACGACCGCGCAGTGTCCCGAGTGCGATAACGACCAGGCGTACTGGTACATGCAACAGATCCGCGCGGCCGACGAGTCCGAGACCCGTTTCTTCGTCTGTACCGAGTGCGAGCACAAGTGGCGCGAAGACGACCACTGACCGGCGGTCCGTTTTAACTGTCTCGCCGGCGAACGACGCCCATGGAGCCGCCCGCCGTCCCCCGCGACCGCCTCGACGGGTGGACGCTCGTCGCGGAGACGACCGAGCGGCCGTTCGCCGCGGGACCGGTCTCGGTCACGGCGGCCACGACGCGGTACGAGCGCGAGAGCCCGCCCCCGCGACCGTTCTTCTTCGCGAGCCGCCTCCGCCTCTCGCCGGACGCCGGTCCGAATCCCGCCCTGACCCGTCTCGTCGAGTCGCGGGCCCGCGAGGGGTTCCGCGACCGCCTCGCCGAGCGCGACATCACGGGACTCGAACACCGCGACGACCGCTCCCTCGCGGTCGACGATCCGGACGCGTCGCGCGCGACGCTCTCGACCTTTCACGGGCGCTGCGCGGTCGACGGCGAGCGGGTTCCGGTGGAGGCGCTGCTCGCGGTGTGGGAGCGCGGCGAGTACCTGCTCGCGGGCGGCGCGTACCCGACCGGAGACGGCTTCGAGGCGACTCGACAGGAGGTGCTGGCGCTGGTCCGCGGCGTCCGTCCGCCCGACTCGGCCAACGGCGGCGTCGGATCCGGGGGATCGAGGCGGTGAGTCAGCAGGCGACCGACCCGGCGGTCGAATCGATCGGCGACCCGTCGTCCTCGTAGTCGGCGTCGCCGACCGCGCCGTCGAACATCGGGAGCTGTAGCTCGTAGGTGTACAACACGTCGAAGGCAGCGAACGGGTCGCCCCCGTTCGCGAGCGCCTCCCGGGCGGTCAGCCTGACGCCGGCCGCGAGCGTCACGATCGACTCGCCGTCGAGCTGTCCGGCGGTTTCGAGGCCGAACTCGTTGCCCGCGTCGGAGTCGGTCAGCACGGAGAGGTGGAGCACCGCCTCCATCGTCGCCCCGCCCTCGCCGCCGATCGATATCGGGTAGCCCTCGCCGGCGAAACAGCGGGTGATCGGGGCGCTCCGGTTTCCGTTCGCGCCGAGGCCCGGCCCGGCGGCCGCGGGGCCGTCCGCGGCGGTCGAGGGGCCGTCGACAGCGGTCGCGGGGCCGTCGACCGCGGTCGACGCGTGGGTCGTCGCCCCCGACGCGTGGGTCGCCGACGCCGAGGCGTTCCCGACGGCCGCCCCGCCGCCGACGCTCGCGGCGACGAGCAGCAGCGCGAGTGCGAGAACGCCGACGCGGGCGCGGTGCGAACGGGTCATCGACCGCCCGTTCGGCCGGCTCGCTTAAATCACCGTGGTCGTCGGTATCAGTCGAGAGAATCGTCGCCGAGCAGCCCCTCGACGAGCATCTCCGCGGACGCGACGTTCGTCGCCAGCGGCACGTCCTTCACGTCGCAGACGCGCAACAGCGCCGAGATGTCCGGCTCGTGCGCCTGCGCCGTCAGCGGGTCGCGGAGGAAGACGACCCCGTCGATCCGGTCGCTCGCGATCATCGCGCCGATCTGGAGGTCGCCGCCGAGCGGCCCGGACGACTGCCTGTTGACCGCCAGCCCGGTCTCCTCCGCGATGCGTTTGCCCGTCGTGCCGGTTGTCACCAGTTCGCAGTCGTCGAGGGCGGCGGCGTGCGCCTCGACGAACGCGACCATCTCGTCTTTCAGCTCGTCGTGAGCGATGAGCGCGATGCGCATACGTGGCGGTCGCCGCCGCGTCGGTTAAGTACTGTCCTCGCCGCGAGCGTCGCTTCCGCACCGGTCTTCGAGCCAGTCGAACTGCGCGGACAGCTCCGTCCGGCGCTGTCGTTCGATCACGGTGGCGTCGAGGAAGTCGCCGACGAGCGCCACGTCGAGCGCGAACGCCGTCGTGCGGTCACCTCGCTCCCGTCTGCCGTCGGCGTCACGACGTACGCCGTCCGCATCGACTCGAATATCCCTTCGCGCTGCTCGTAGGCGAGGTCGGCGTCCGGGTCGTCGACGAGTTCCAACGTCAGTTCGATGGACGCGATACCCACGTCGTTCGCCACGCGCACCGTCTCGCCGTCGACCGCGACCTCGTCGAACCCAGACGACCGGACGAACGGTTCGACGTCGCGCATCGCGTCGCGGACTGTCTCCGGAGGCGCATCGACCGTCCGCGAGAGCGTGACGGTGTTTATTCCGCCGGCGTCACCTCGTCGGCGGCGTCGTCCCCCTCACCGGACAACCGACTCGGGGCGAACCGGCCGAGTGCGACGCGGGCCAGCGACCCCGGCGCGTGCCGCCGGATCACGAGGACGGCGTTGACCGCGAAGACGCCGACGCCGAGCGTCACCAGCGCCATCCCGGCGAGCGCCGTCGCGGACGATCCCTCCGCGAGCGTCGCGCCCGCCGTGTCAGTGGCGAGCGCGGAACCGACGAGCAGCGCCGTCCCGAGGAACAGCAGTATCCCGTCGACGGCCGCGAGGCGGTCGTCGTAGAGGTCGTCGACCATCGGCACCGCCTCCAGCCCGACCCGGTCGCTGTACCGGTGGACCCAGACGACGAACGGAACGACGTGATACAGCGTCCCGAGGATCACGAACCCGATCACGCCGAGGAGCAAGGCCGGCGCGCTGCCGGGACCGCCGAGGACGCCGTCGGGCGCGGTCGGCGACCGGAGCCACGCGGGCGCGGCGGTCGCGGCCCACGCGACGAGCGCGAGCGCGACGACGGCGTACCGCGTGTGCATCGGCGTGCGCTCGACGCGCATCTCGGAGAGCCGGCGGGCGAGGACCGCGGCGACCGCCAGCGCGGCGACCAGTATCAGGACGCCGCCGACGCGCGCGACCGGGGTCGCCCCGACGAGCCGACCGGCCGCGAGCGCGACGACGCCGACGGGGTGACCGACCTCCTCGACGGCCCGGAGCCGATGGTCGATGCCGCGTAGCTCCGTCTGCGTGAACATCGTCGCGAGCTGGTACAACGCGCCGTAGACGGTGGTGAGCACCGCGCCGAAGACGGCGAGAGTGACGTGCGCGCCGCGGACGCCCGCGTGAGAGACGCCAAGGCCCGCGAGGAACCCGGATTCGAGGTCCGCGGCGAGTAGGACGCCCAGCCCGGTCAGGGCGACGAAGAAGGCGAGCGCGACGGAGAAGTGCCGCTCGGTCACGTCGAACTCGTCGAGGGTCGCGAGCGTTCGCCCGACGTTGTAGACGAACGTCCAGAACCCGGCGAGCAGCAGGACGCCGAATCCCGCGAGCCACGAGAGCCGGCCCAGCGCGAGGGCGGCCGCGAACCCGACCAGTCCGGCGACGACCAGCGCGAGCTGGACGTTCGCGAGGCGTCGTGACCGGAGCGTCGTCCCCGACCACACCGGGACGAACTGCGTCATCGCGCCCATGATCGTCACGCACACCCACCCGACCAGAAACAGGTGGACGTGGACGAGACCGCCCAGCCCCGGCACCGCGTCGACGGTCAGCCCGATTCCGACGAGCAGGGCGCTCCCGAGGAGGGCGAGGCCGACGACGAAGTGCCGGAGCGGGACCGTCATCGGCGGTCCTCGTGCCGCGTCGATACCGCCCGGAACTGCTCCCATGGTCGGATAACGGAACGCCTCCGCCCTCCGCCTGTTCCCGAAGATGTTCGCGGTCTCGTCGCGGCGCTGGAACGGCCGCCTTCTCCGCGGTCGGGGGAACGGGAGCGCGCCGCGCCGGTGGACCGCGCGGCCTTAAGTCCGTCCGGTAACGAGTCGATCCCATGCCAAGCGATCGAGAGGCCGCGTTCTCCGGCGTCCGGGCCGTCCGCGACGCCGCGGAGGTGTCGTAGATGGGCGGGCGATCGACGGACGGGCGAACGGCGGCGGACGGATCGACGGACGAGCGAGCGACGGCGGACGGATCGACGGACGCCCGAGCGATCGGCGTCGACGTCGGCGGGACGTTCACCGACGTGGCGCTCTCGCTCGACGGCGATCTCGTCACCGCGAAGGTGCCAAGCACCGAGGACCAGAGTGAGGGCGTCGTCGCGGGGATCGAGAAGGCCTGCGAGGCGGCCGGGATCGACCCCGAGAGCGTGACCGACTTCTCCCACGCGATGACCGTCTCGGTCAACGCATTGTTAGAGAACGACGGCGCGCGGACCGCGCTCGTGACGACCGAGGGGTTCCGCGACGTCCTAGAGATCGGACGACAGACCCGCCCGTCGCTGTACGACCTCGACGCCGAGAAGCCGACGCCGCTCGTCCCCAGACGCCGCCGGTTCGAGGTCGCCGAGCGCGCCACTCCCGACGGGATCGAGCGCCCGGTCGCCGAGGAGGCCGTCGAGGCGCTCGTCGCCGACCTCCGCGAGGCGGACGTCGAGTCCGTCGCCGTCTGCCTCCTCCACGCCTACGCCAGCCCGGAGAACGAGCGGCGCGTCGCGGAGAGGCTGCGCGAGGCGCTCGACGCCCCCGTATCGGCCTCCCACGAGGTCCTGCCGGAGTTTCGCGAGTACGAGCGCACCTCGACGACGGTCGTCGACGCGTACGTCCGGCCGGCGATCGACGGCTACGTCGGTCGCCTCACGGAGCGAGCGCGGGACATGGGCCTCCCGCAGCCGCGGATCATGCAGGCCAACGGCGGCGTCACCGACGCAGACACCGTCAGGCGGAACGCCGTGACGACCGTCCTCTCGGGGCCCGCGGCGGGGGTCGTGGGCGCGAGCGCCGCGGCGGCGACCGACGCCGACCGCGACGGACTGGTCACCTTCGACATGGGTGGCACCTCCAGCGACGTGAGCCTCGTCCGCGACGGCGAGGTCGAGCGGACCACGGAGTCCGTGATCGCCGACCGGCCGATCGGGACGCCGATGGTCGATGTCGAGACGGTGGGTGCCGGCGGCGGCTCGATCGCGTGGGTCGACGCCGGCGGCGCGCTCCGGATCGGGCCGCGCTCGGCCGGTGCCGACCCCGGCCCCGCCTGCTACGGGAAGGGCGGCACGGAGCCGACCGTCACGGACGCGGACCTCGTGTTGGGGTACGTCGGGGCGGACACCGACCTCGGCGGCGACCTGTCGCTCGACGCCGAGGCCGCCCGCGACGCGCTCGCCGACCTCGCCGACGAGGCGGGGATGGACGGGCCCGTCGCGGCCGCGCTGGGCGTCCACCGCGTCGCGAACGCCGACATGAGCCGCGCGATCCGCTCGGTCACCGTCGAGCGAGGCCACGACCCCCGGGCGTTCGGTCTCGTCGCGTTCGGCGGTGCCGGCCCGATGCACGCGGTCTCGATCGCGGACGGGCTGGACATCGACCGGGTCGTCGTCCCCCACGCGTCCGGCGTCCTGTCGGCGTACGGGCTGCTCGCGGCCGACGAGACCCGCGACGCGGTGCGGACGCGACAGGGCCCGCTCGGCGAGGTCGACGCCGAGTCTGTCGACGCCGTCTACGGGGAGTTGGCCGACCGGCTGTCGCGCGAGGTCAGCGACCCGGACGCGGCGCGCGTCGAGTACGCCGCGGACCTCCGGTACGCCGGGCAGAGCTTCGAACTCACCGTCGACGTGGAGCGACCGTTCGACCCGGCGGCGGCCGGCGAGCGGTTCGCGGCCGCCCACGAGTCGGCGTACGGCTACCGCGCCGACGAGCCGGTCGAACTCGTGAACTGCCGCGCGACGGCGACGGTTCCCCGGAGCGCGCCGGCGATCGGATCCGTCGGCGGAGGCGACGCAGGACCCCGAACTACCCGAGAGGCGGTGTTCCCGGACGGAACGTACGAGACACCCGTCTACGACCGGGAGCGGTTCCCGGCGGACGAGGAGATCGAGGGGCCGGGGGTGGTCGAGGGCGCGGAGAGCACGGTCGTCGTCCCGCCGGGATGGGGCGTGCGGCTGCGCGACGACGGCGCGCTGATCGCGGAGGTGAGCGACGCGTGAGCGACGTCGACATCGACCCGGTGTCGCAGGAGATCCTCCGCAACCAGCTCGAGAGCGTCGCGGCCGAGATGGGTCACGTGTTGATCCGGGGGGCGTACTCGCCGAACATCAAGGAGCGACAGGACTGCTCGACGGCGCTGTTCGACGCCGACGGCCGGATGGTCGCGCAGGCGGAACACATCCCGGTCCACCTCGGCGCGATGCCCGACGCGGTCGCTGTCGTCCTCGAAAAGGACCCGAAACCGGGGGACGTCTTCGTCGTCAACGACCCGTTCGCCGGGGGGACGCACCTCCCGGACGTGACGCTGGTCTCGCCGATCGCGCCCGACGGCGAGATCGTCGGCTACGCCGTGTCGCGCGCGCACCACGCCGACGTCGGCGGCAGCGCGCCGGGGAGCATGCCGCCCGGCGCGCGGGAGATCTACGAGGAGGGGCTCCGCCTCCCGGCGGTCCGCCTCGTAGACGGCGGCGAGCCGAACGACGCCGTCCGCGACCTGATCCTCGCAAACGTGCGGACCCCGGACGAGCGCGAGGCGGACCTCCGGGCGCAGCGGGCCGCGAACGCGCGCGCCGAGGAGCGGGTCGGCGAACTCCTCGACGAACACGGCGAGACGCTGATCGACGCGTTCGACGCCGTCATCGACTACTCCCGCGACCGCGTCGAACGCGAGATCCGGGACCTCCCCGACGGCACTTACCGCGCGAGCGACGTCCTTGAAGGCGACGGCGTGACAGACACGGACGTCCCGGTCGCGGTGACGGTCACCGTCGACGGGGCCGCGATCGATGTCGACTTCGCCGGGACCGCAGACCAGGTGGACGGCAACCTCAACGCCCCGTTCTCGGTCGCCAAGAGCGCGGTCTACTTCGTCGTCCGCGCGGTCACCGACCCGGAGATCCCACCGAACCACGGCTGTTACGAGCCGGTATCGGTCTCCGCGCCCGAGGGATCGCTGCTCGATCCGCGCCCGCCCGCCGCAGTCGTCGGGGGGAACGTCGAGACCAGCCAGCGGGTCACGGACGTCACCCTCGCCGCGCTCGCGGAGGCGGTCCCGGACGAGATCCCGGCGGCCGGGCAGGGGACGATGAACAACCTGATCGTCGGCGACCGCGGGGGCGAGTTCACCTACTACGAGACCATCGGCGGCGGGTTCGGCGGCCGACCGAGCAAGGACGGGATGGACGGCGTTCAGGTCGGGATGACGAACACGCTCAACACCCCGGTCGAGGCGCTGGAGACGGCGTACCCGCTCCGCGTCGAGCGGTACGCGCTGCGCCCGTCGAGCGGCGGCGACGGACGCTACCGGGGCGGTCTCGGCCTCGAACGGACCGTCACCGTCGAGACGGACGCGACCGTCTCGCTGCTCACCGAACGGCGGCGGACCGCCCCGCCCGGACTGGCCGGCGGCGAGGACGGCGCGACGGGCAGGAACCTGATCGACGGCGAGCCGGTCCCGGCGAAGGCGTCGGTCGACGTCGCGGCCGGAACGACCGTCTCGATCCTGACCCCCGGCGGCGGCGGGCACGGCGACCCCGCGGAGCGCGACCCGGAGGCGCGGGAGCGGGACCGCCGCGACGGGAAGGTCGATACCGATCGAGAGGACGCGCTCGGCGATGACGAACCGAAAGCGTCCGAAAAACGAGTCGACGAGAACGAAGACTGATTCCCTACTCCGCCGCCGAGGGCCGCGGACTCACTTGAACCGGAACGTCTCTAAGTTCTTCGGCGAGAACGTCCGCATGTTGTAGTCGTGGTACAGCGACGAGGAGAGGTCCTGAACGGAGCTCTCGTCGCCGTGAACGCACAGCACCTTCTCCGGGCGCGGGTTCATCGTCTTCACGAAGTTCTCTAACCCCTGCCGGTCGGCGTGGCCGGAGAAGCCGTCGACGACCTCCGTCCCCATCTGGAGGGTCAGCGTGTCGCCGCGGCTCCCGCCGCCCCAACCGTCGACCGGGATCTCGTCCCAGCCGTTCTGGATCCGGCGGCCGAGCGTCCCCTGCGCTTGGTAGCCGACGAACACGAGGTTCGAGTCCGGGTCGGGGCCGATGTGACGGAGCCACGACATGATCGGGCCGCCCTCGATCATCCCGGAGGTGGAGACGATGATGCACTGGTCGCCGTCGGCGACGTCCTGTCGCTCGTCCTCGCCGGCGTCGATGTGGTTGAACTGGTCGGCGAGGAACGGGTTCTCGTCCTCGTGGAAGATGCGGTCGCGGAGGTCGTCACGGAGGTACTCGGGGTAGGTCGTGTGGATCGCGGTCGCCTCCCAGATCATCCCGTCGAGGTGGACCGGCATCTCCGGGATCTCTCCCTCCCGCATCGCCTCCTCCAAGACGAGCATGATCTCCTGAGATCGCCCCACGGCGAACGCCGGAATGACGACTTTCCCGCCCTGCTCGTAGGTCTCGTTGATGACCTCCTTGAGCGCCTCCTCGGAGTCCTCCTGATCGGTCTGGTAGTCGTTGCGGCCGCCGTAGGTGGACTCCAAGACGAGCGTCTCGACCCGCGGGAAGTCGTTGACGGCCCCGTTGAACAGCCGGGTGTCCTCGTAGTGGATGTCGCCCGAGAACGCGACGTTGTAGAGCCCGTCGCCGATGTGGAAGTGCGTGACTGCGCTGCCGAGGATGTGGCCCGCGTTGTGGAACGTGAGCTTCACGTCCGGGGCCACGTCGGTCACGTCGCCGTACTCCAGCGGGATGGTGTGTTTGATCGCGTCGCGGACCTGCGCGGACTCGTACGGCGGCGTCCTGCCGTCCTTCGCCGCGACGTCGAGGTAGTCGAGGGTGAGCAGGCCCATCAGGTCGCGGGTCGGCTCCGTCGTGTAGATGGGGCCGTCGTAGCCGTACTTGAAGAGGAGCGGGACCAGTGCGGAGTGGTCGAGGTGGGCGTGCGTGAGGACGACGGCGTCGATGTTCTGCGCGCCCGCGCCGAGCGCCTCCGGCACTTGGAGGTACGGCACCTCGCCCTCGGCACCGGGCTTGTCGCCGCAGTCGATGAGGATCCGCGTCTCGGCGGTGTTGAGAATAAAGGCCGCGCGGCCGACCTCGCGGCAGCAGCCGAGCGTCGTGATCCGGACCCACTCGTCGTCGGACATCTCCTCGCGGTGGATCTGCCGACCGACGCGTTCGAGGATGTCGCGGCGCTCCTCGCGCTCGTTTTTCAGGAAGCCGCGCACGTTCGAGACGGTGGAGGACTCTATCGGCGGCGTCCGAACGACCTCGGGGGTCCAGCCGACTTCCTGTGTGATCTCGCGGAGCGTCGAGCCGCGGCGGCCGATCACCATCCCGGGCTTCTCGGCCTCGATGACGACCTCGCCGGTGTCCTCGTGGAAGTCGAGGTCGGTCACGCCCGCGTCGTCCGGGATCACCTCGCGGACCTCGTCTTCGGCCCGCGCCGGCGGGGAGAGGGCGCTCGGGTCCGGGCGGACCGTGATCCGCTTGCGAAGCTTCGACGCGAGCCGCCGGATCAGGTCGCCGTCGCCGGCGAACGCCTTGGGGTCGCGCGTGTACACGACCAGCTCCGGGCCCTCGTATTTGACATCTGTGACCGTGATGTCGTTCGGAATTTCCTGTTCGATCTCCGATTTCAACGTATCGAGTTGCTTATCGACTTGACTCATATCTCACTGCGGGTCGTCGAGGCCGTCGTCGTCGAATCGCGTCGCGCGCCGCGCCGCGACTCGCCGTCGATCGGTCGACCGTGACGGGTAGGCATAGTGGAAGTACTGTCCGTAGTGTTCCGTGCGGGAACAGCCAGCGAAAACCCGCTTGACTCAGGCTACTGCCCCGCCGTTATAAAAGCCTTCGCAAAGGGCAAGCCCCCGGCGGCCGAACCGCGCCCATGCGCGTCACGCCGCAGACGGTCCGCGACGAACACGCCTGGGTCCGCGACCGCGCCGACGCGGTCGTCCCGATCCTCAACGACACCCGCGACCGGCTCGGCCGGCTCTTCGAGACGGACGTCGACGCGGTGTCGCCCGAGGCGTACCGTCGCGAGGTCGACGCCGTCTTCGCCGACGGCGAGGTCGCCGTCAACGTCGCCGCCTGCGTCGCGCTCCTGCGCGACCTCGACGTGACGGGCGATTACCCCGGCTTCGTCGTCGACGAGGTGCTGGGTCGAGAGCTCGCGGCGACGGTCGCGGGCGGGCGACCCCTCTCGCTGCTCGCGCAGGCGACGTTTCATTTCGCGGACCTCCACGTCGACCGAGACGCTACGGCCGAGGGCGACGGCAGAGGCGCGGGGACCGCGGGCGCGGACGACCTCGACGCGGCGCTCGCGGCGGGGTTCCAGACGAGGCTCCCGGGGTGGGACTGGCGAGAGGGGGAGAGTCTGTTCGCGGTCGACGCCGACGAGTTCGGGGAGTGAGGTACCGGAGCGCGGGGTCGTCGCGTCGCCGATCCGACTACGAGGTGAAGTTCCGCACCAGTCCGTACGCCTTGTCCAACAGCGCGTCCGGGAGGAACCGGGCGAGGACGCCGACGCGGGCGACCGTGCCGGGCTGGACGCGGGCCGGCGGCTGCGTCGCGCTCGCGGCGTCGTAGATGGCGTTCGCGACGAGTTCCGGTTCGACAGCGCCCGGGCCGTCGCCGCCAATCACCTTCGCGTCCTCGAACATCGCGTAGAACTCCTCGTAGGCGTCCGTCCGTTCGATCCCCTCGCGCTCCTCGGGGTCGGCCTCCTCCTCCGCGCGCTTCGAGAAGTTCGTCTTCACCGGGCCGGGCTCGACGACGACCACGTCAATACCGAGGTCCGCGACCTCGTTGCGCAGCGCGTCGGACATTGCTTCGAGGGCGAACTTCGACCCGCTGTACACGCCGCCGCCGGGCATCGACACCCGCCCGGCGACCGACGAGACGTTGACGATGGTCCCGTCGCGCTCGCGCCGCATCGCGGGCAGCACCGCCCGGATCAGCCGGTGTGGCCCGTACACGTTCACGTCGAACTGGTCGTGGACCCGATCGGTGGTGACGTCCTCGATCGGACCGAACTGACCGTAGCCGGCGTTGTTGATCAGGGCGTCGATCGCTCCCTCCTCGTCTAAGATCCGATCGACGACGCGGTCGACATCGTTCTGGTCAGTGACGTCGAGCGTGGCGAGCTCACAGCCCGCCTCGCCGAGCGCTTCGACGTCCGCGGGGTTCCGCGCGGTCGCGTACACGGTCCACCCCTCGTCGAGGAAGGCGTGCGCCGCGGCGCGGCCGATACCCGAGGAACAGCCGGTGATGAGTACCGTCTTCTGCACGCGTCGTCGGTCGGTCCCCGGCGGCATAACTCTCCCGACCGACCGCGTCGCTCGGGGTCCGCGCAGTCGCCGAAGGAAAATCGGAAGGGGGTGGCGCACTCCCCGCCGCCGTCCGCGTCGTTACTCTTCGCCCGCCGACTCGCCGTCCTCGCCGTCGCCGCTCTCGTCGGCCTCGTCGTCGTCCGCCGGGAGGAGGTCCCGCTCGTCTAAGATCGCCTCGATCTCGTCGACGGGGCGCTCCGTGTACTCCTCGTCGTCGACGGTGATCGTCGCGACGCCGACGCCGTCGGGCGTCAGCTCGCCGTCGTTCGACTGCGCGAGGGTGTCAAGCGCGAGTCCGACGGCGTCGTCGACCGTGAGGCCCTCCTCGTACTCCGCTTCGAGGTAGTCACGGAGGTCGCTGCGGTCCGAGCCGATCGACAGCGCCTGCCACTCGTAGGGGGTGCCGGACGGGTCCGTCTCGAACAGGCGCGGCTCGCCGTTCTCGATGCCGCCGACGATGAGCGCGACGCCGAACGGGCGCGCGCCGCCGACCTGCGTGTACTGCTGGATGTGGTCGGTGATGTTCTTCGTCAGCGTCTCGATGCCGACCGGCTCGCCGTACCGGAGCTGGTTCATCTGCGCCTGCCGGCGCGCGAAGTCGATGAGCTGGCGGGCGTCGGCGACGTGGCCGGCGCTCGCGACGCCGACGTGGTCGTCGGCCTTGTGGAGCTTCTCGATGCTCTCCGGCTCCATCAGCGGGGAGCGGGCGCGCTTGTCCGCCGCGAGGACGACCCCGTCCTCGGCGCGGATCCCGACGCTCGCCGTCCCTCGTTTCACCGCCTCCCGGGCGTACTCGACCTGATAGAGTCGGCCGTCCGGAGAGAAGATTGTGATGCCGCGGTCGTACGCCTGTTGTTGGGATTGGCCCTGCATGATATCACTCGATGTCGAACGTCGTCGCGCCGACGCGACCCGACTCGGCCCGCAGGTCACACGCGTCACCGCGCACGACCGCGGGCCGTTCGGCGCTCCCGAACGCGACGTCTCGCTGTGTCGAACTGGGGGTCGCGCGACCCATATATCTTTCCTCACAGGCACGTACCGTCCCCGAAATCCCCCTGACGAGGATTCCGACCGGCTCGCCGTCGACCTCGCTCACGCAGGTGATCGCGGCGCGCGCGTCGCCGACGTGGCCGTGTCTGACGCGGACGACGGCCTCGCCCGTCCCGTCCGCGTGCGAGAACGACAGCAGCGTGAGGTCGGCGTCGGCGCTCCCCGCGTCGCCGAGGAGGTTGCCGGCGCTGTACCACAGCGCGCGCTGGAACGCGCGCCGACCGATCTCGGCGTCGGACCACGACTCGACCCCGACCGCGAGGTACCGCCACCGCGGCCGCAGGTGTTTCGGGAGGTGCTTCATGGCAACCGGGTCACGCCGGACGCTCGCGGAGCCGCTCCGCGGCGATCACCGCCACCTGGTCGTGGACGCGCTCGACGGCGGTCACGGCGAACCCCTCGTCGGTGAACGCCTCGACCAGCGTCCCGACCGTCGCGGGGTCGTCGACCTCGGGGCTGTAGAACGGCGCGTCCGGGTCCGGCTCCTCGAAGAACGCCACGTCGCCGAGGACGATCCGCCGCGCGCCCGTCGCCGCCATCACGCCGATCGCCTCGCGCTTCTCGTCGTCCGCGAGGTGGTGGAGCGCGAAGTTCGAGGTGACGACGTCGACCCGCTGGTCCGACTCCAGTCCGGGGTCGCGGAACTCGCCGTACGCGAACTCGACGTTGTCGAGGCCGCGATCTTTGGCCTTCCGCCGTCCCTCCTCCATCATCCCCTCGCTAACGTCTCGCGCGAGGACGCGCTCGGCGTCCTCGGCGACCGCGAGCGCGATGGCTCCGGTCCCGGCCCCCAGATCGAGGACCACGTCGTCCGACTCCGGCGCGGCGCGGTCGATCACGAGCCCGGCGCACGCGTGGTACTCGTCGCTCTTCGAGTCGTCGTACGCGGACGCCTTCTCCGAGAACCGCTCGGCGTGTTCCTCAACCGTCTTCTTCATACCTGCCACGTCGGACCCCCGGCTCTATGAAGCCCTCGGAGCGACGCTCCCGGTTCCGCTCGGCGACCTCGCTCCACGCCCGCAGCCCGTCGCGGACGGCCTCGGCGTCGAACCCGACGGCCTCGCCGACGGCGACCAGCTCGCGGGGGGCCCGGAGCCGGAGGTGCGAGCGGGCGTTCGCGCTCACGACGTACGGCGCGTCGTAGTGGGCGACGATCTCGCGCAGCTTCCGGAGGTCCGAGAGCGCTCGAACACGCTTCCCGCCGGTGGCGCGGAGCGCCGGCCCGAAGTCGAACTCGACGTGGACGCCGTTGTCGCGCGCGGCCTTCGCGAGGACGTGGTTGAAGTCGCCGCCGCCGGCCATCGGCCGGACGAGGACATCGACGCGCGCCTGTTCGACCGCGAACCGGTTCAGGGCGTCGTCCCCGCCGACGACGCAGACCACGGTCCTGTCCGAGCGGTAGTTCCCGACAGCGCCCGAGGCGCTCGTCGGGTCGTCGGCGTCGATCTCCACCGCGTCGACGACGTCGATCCCGTGCTCCTCGCTGAGCGCGACCGGGTCGCGAACGGGGCTCTCGCGGCCGTCACCGTCGTCTTCCGCACCGCCGTCGCGATCGGATCCGGCGGCGTCGAGCGCGTCGCGCGTCCGCACCACGATCCCGTCGTAGCCGTGTCGGGCGGCGGTGGCGGCGTGACGGGAGACGGTCGCCTCCCCGTCGGGGTAGGCGTGAACGGCCTCGTACATGGACCCCCGTTTCGCGGCCGAGCGTATCGGCGTTGCGCTTCTCCGGCCGCGCTCCCCGTCTTCGCATCACCAGTCGTCGGCGGACTCCTCCCGCTTCTTCCACTCCCGCCGCGGGTCCTCGCCGGTGAACCACGTCGCCACGCCCTCGGGGTCGTCCTCGCGGAAGGCCCGCCGTCGCCCCCACTCGACGACGGCCTTGGCGAGCGTGATCGGGAGGAGGTACGGGAGCAGGAGGACCTCGACGCCGAACGCCGCGGCGATCGCGTCAAGCGCCCCGGGAAGGAGAGCCGCCTCGATCGCGAATATTCCGACGGTGACCGGGACGACCGTCAGCATCCCGATGCTGAAATAAAAGAAGACGACCCGTTGGGCGGCCTCGACCACCATGTACGGCGACTGCTCCTCGTAGGCGCGCTCCGCGAAGAACTCCCGGCGTACCTCCGCGATCTGCGCGCCGCAGACGCCGAGCGCCGCCAGCCCGACGGTGGGGGTGAGATACGAGAGCGCGTCCAACCCGACCGGCAAGAGCGGGAACGCGAGGAAGGCGAAGACCCCGAGCGACCGCCGAACGACCCGCGCGTTCCGACGGTAGATCGGCGGCACCCACGAGGTGAGCCGGATCGGTTCGGGATCGTTCTCCCACACCTCGTCTCGCTCGGTGTCTTCGTCGTAGCCGGTGATGTAGAACGAGCGGTTAGACAGATCGATCGGCCGCTCCGCGAACATCGCCGCGCAGGCGTGGGCGATCACGAGGACCGCGACCTCGATCCAGTACACCGCGAGCAGCTCGCCGACGTTCCAGCCGAACGCGACGACGCCGGCGAGCGGAAGGAGGTTGGTCGCGACCACGAGCGCGAGGGCCGACCGGCCCCCCGCCGGAGGGCGAGTGGGGGACGCCATCTATCGGGTCTGTGGTGCCGAGAGAAATAAAAACACGCGGAGCGCCGCGACCGACCCGGTCGCTTTTCACCGCCCGTCGGAACACTCGCGTATGCCCGCCGATCTACAGGAGAAGACGGACCGCTACGAGCGGATGCTCGCGGACGCGCTGGCGGTCGCCGAGCCGCGGCCGCCGGCCGACACGCCGCTCGGCGAGGCCGCCGCGGACGTGACGGAGATGGCCGAGTCGTACCTCGACGACGGCCGTCACTTCCGCGAGGACGGCGACCCGGTGAACGCGCTCGCGTCCTACTCGTACGGCTACGGCTGGCTCGACGCCGGGGTCAGGCTCGGGCTGTTCGCGGTGCCGGACGACACCGAACTGTTCACGACGTGACTCGGTCGCGGCCGGTCCGCCCGGGCCGTCCCGGGTCGCCGCGAGGGACGCGCTTATGCGGCGACGGTCTCCAGAAGCCCCATGGACGAACTCGCGGACCTGACCGAGCGGCTCGTCTCGATCCCCTCCCACGAGGACGAGACGGCCGCCGGCGACGCCATCGAGGAGTGGCTGCGCGCGGAGACGGACGCGACGGTCGAGCGCGACGACGCGGGCAACGTCCTCGCGTTCGCGGGCGCGACCGACGACCCCGACGCGGAGTCGCTCGCCTTGGTCGGCCACCACGACGTGGTCCCTCCCGTGGAAGCACAGACGACGGGCGACGGACTCGACGGCGAGTACGTCGTCGAGCGGCGGGACGGCCGGATCTACGGCCGCGGCACCGCCGACATGAAGGGGTCGGTCGCGGCCGCAATGTGCGCGTTCCGGGACGCCGCGCCGCCGCCGGGCCGGGAGCTGATATTCGCCTCGTTCGTCGGCGAGGAGGTCGGCGGCGAGGGGGCGCGACACGCGATCGACGCGGGGTTCGCGCCGGGCCGGGCGGTCGTCGCGGAGGGGTCGACGAACTACTCGAAGCCGGGCGTCACCGACATGGTCGTCGCCCACCGCGGCCGCCGGGGGTCGCGGCTCGTCGCGCACGGCGAGGCCGCCCACGCCTCGGAGCCGGAGGCGGGCGAGAACGCGATCTACCGCGCCTGCGACGCCATCGACGCGGTCCGCGGACTCGACGTGCCGCGGGCGACGGTCCTCGGGAACGAGGTGTCCGGGTCGCTCGCGGTCACCATCGTCGAGGGCGGCGACACGTGGAACGTGATCCCTGAGCGCTGCGAGGCGACTGTCGACGAGCGCACGGTCCCCGGCGACCGCGCCGACCTGACCGGGGTCGCGGACGCGACGCCGGGCGTCGAACTCGTCGTCGATCAGGACCTCCCGCCGATGGCCTGCGGCGACCCGGCGTTCGCGGACGCGGCCCTCGACGTCGCCCGCGCGGTCCACGAGGAGCGCGGTCTCGACGCCCCCGAACACGTCACGAAGCCGCACGCGACCGACGCCGGCTGGCTCGCGCAGGCCGGGACCGACTGCCTCGTCTGCGGGGCCTCCGAGCCGGGGGAGGCGCACACCGACACGGAGAGCGCGAGCCTAAACGTTCTCGACCGCTGTTACGAGATATACGCAGGGCTCGCGGAGCGGGAGTTGTAGCGGATACGGGGGGTCATGGGCCGATCACTCCGGTCCGCGCGCGACCCCGTATGGAAGGGGTTTTATGCGACCCGCGGAAAGTGTGCGCCACTATGGGAGACAAGTCGAAGGCTCAAAAGAAGCGTCTGGCGAAGGCGGAACGCCAGAACACCCGCGTCCCCGCGTGGGTCATGATGAAGACGGACATGAACGTGACGCGAAACCCCAAGCGGCGCAACTGGCGTCGGAACGACCTGGACGAATAGATGTCCACGAACGACTTCGAGGAGCGCGTCGTCACCGTCCCGCTCCGCGACGCCAAGGACAAGCCCGTCCAGCAGCGCGCCGACTACGCGATGAAGATCACGCGCCAGCACCTCGCGAAGCACTTCTCCGTCGAGGAGGACGACGTGATCATCGACGGGTCCGTCAACGAGGCCGTCTGGTCGAACGGGCGACAGAACCCGCCCAGCACGGTTCGGGTCCGCGCGGCTCGGTTCGTCGAGGACGGCGAGCCGGTCGTCGAGGCCGAGCACGCGGAGTAACGTGTTACGGGCGACCTTCACCGGCTCGTCGTACGTGGGCGTCTTCGCCCGCGCGGTCGACGACCTCCTGTTGATCCGGCCCGATGTCGACGAGGACCTCGCCGACGATCTCGGCGCGGAACTCGGCGCGGAGCCGCTGCTCACGACGGTCGGCCGGTCCAACACGGTCGGCGCGCTCGCGACGGGCAACGAGGAGGGAATCCTCGTCTCCTCGCGCGCGACCGAGCGCGAGAAGGACCGGATCGCGGACGTCGCCGGCGTTCCGGTGTCCGAGCTGCCGGGCGAGATCAACGCCGCCGGGAACGTCGTCCTCGCGAACGACTACGGCGCGTACGTCCACCCGGACCTCTCGCGCGAGTCGATCCAGACGATCAAAGACGCCCTCGACGTCCCCGTCACTCGCGGCGACCTCGGCGGCGTCCGCACCGTCGGCACCGCGGCGGTCGCCAACAACACGGGCGTGCTCTGTCACCCCCAGTCGACCGAATCGGAACTTCAGGCGGTCGAGGAGGCGCTCGACGTGCGCGCCGACCTCGGCACCGTCAACTACGGCGCGCCGCTCGTCGGCTCCGGCCTCGTCGCCACCGACGAGGGATACGTCGTCGGCGAGGATACGACCGGGCCGGAGCTGGGCCGGATCGAGGAGACGCTCGGCTTCATCGACTGAGCCGTTCGTCGACGCTCCCGCCTTCGTTTTCGAACCACTCGCACATTTAAGAGTCGCAACGGTGTTGCGTGCGGTATGCCCGCTATCGAGTGCCGGAGTCTCACGAAGTACTACGGCGACGTGCGGGGGATCGAAGACGTCTCCTTCGCCGTCGAGGACGGCGAGGTGTTCGGCTTCCTCGGACCAAATGGCGCGGGGAAGACGACCGCGATCCGCACGCTGCTCGGCTTCCTGTCGCCGACGAGCGGCGGCGGGACCCTGCTCGGTCACGACGCCACCGACCCGGTCGAATCGCGTCGCGCCCGCGAGCGGATCGGATTCCTCCCCGGCGACCCCGGACTCGACCGCGACCGCACCGCCGGGGCGTTCCTCGATCATCAGGCGGCGCTCCGCGGCGAGTCGAGCCGGAACCGACTCGTCGACCGGTTCGGCCTCGACGAGTCGCGGCGCATCGGCGACCTCTCGCGGGGGAACCGCCAGAAGGTGGCCCTCGTGGCGGCGTTCATGCACGATCCGGATCTGTTGTTGCTCGACGAGCCGACCTCCGGACTCGACCCGCTGCTCCAAGAGGAGTTCGCCGCCCTGGTGCGCGAGCGCGTCGACGACGGGGCGAGCGTCCTCCTCTCCTCGCACGTCCTCGGCGAGGTGGCCGCGCTCTGTGACCGCGTGGGGGTCCTGCGCGAGGGGCATCTCGTCGCCGTCGAGTCCGTCTCGGACCTCCGGTCGCGGGGCGGCAAGCAGGTCCGCGTCCGCGTCGCCGAGGACGTCGCGCGCGCCGACTTCGAGCGCCGCGGCGTCATGAACCTCCGCGTCGGCGAGACCGTCTCGTTCACGTGGACCGGCGAGTACGACGCGCTGATCGACCTCCTCTCGGGGTACACGGTGTTGGACCTCGACGTCGTCGACGCCCCGCTCGAAGAGGCGTTCATGACCTTCTACGACGGCGACGTGCCGGGCCCCGCCGGGGGCGGCCACGGGGGCCGAAGCGCCGGGGGACGCGGTAACGGAAGTCGAAGTACCGGGACGCGCGGCGGCGACGCGCCCTCGAACCCGGCTCCCGGCGACGCGGCTGCGGGTTCTGGGGGTGACGGCCGGTGAGCGACCGTCCGGCTCCGTGGCTGGCGATCGCGCGGTACGACGCCGCCGGCCGCGCCCGCGGATCGCTCGCGGCGACCGGACTCCTCTCCGCGTTCCTCCTCCTGTTTCTGGCCTTCTTCCCGTCGCTGTCGACCGCGGGGATCGACCTCGACGCGTACGTCGAGGCGTTCCCGCCGGCGTTCCGGGAGGCGTTCGGGATCATCGCCATCTCCTCCATCGAGGGGTTCCTCGCGGTGGAGTTCTACCAGTTCGCGTGGCTGCTCCTGGTCGGACTCTACCTCGCGTACCTCGCCGGGGGGACGATCGCCGGCGACGTCGCCTCCGGCCGGATGGACCTCACGCTGTCCGCGCCGGTCGCGCGCCGCGACGTCGTGATCGGGCGGTTTCTGGGGCTGGTCCCGCTCGTCGCCCTCTTGAACCTCGTCCTGCCGGTCGTCGCGTACGTCGGCGTCCTCGCGGTGGGCGAGACGATCGCGGTCGAACGCCTGATCGCGGTCCACGCGCTCGCGGTGCCGTACCACCTCGCGTGCGTCGCGGTCGGGATCGCCGTGTCGACGCTCGTCTCGCGGCCGGGCGTCGCCCAGCGGGTCGCGCTCGGCGCGCTGTTCGGGCTGTTCATGTTCGAGTCCGTGGCCGCGAGCACCGACTTCGCGGCGCTCGGCGACGCGAGTCCGACGGCGCACTACGACCCCTCCGCGGTCCTCGTGTTGGGCGAGTACGACCTGACGGGCGCGGCGACGCTGCTCGCGGCGACGGGCGTCCTCGTCGTGCTCGCCGTCGTCCGGTTCCGGCGCGCGGACCTCTCGGGGTGACGCGCTCGCTCGCCTCTTCCGCCGCTCTCCGTTTCGCTCGGGGCGACACCGCGCGTGTCCCTTTTTAGGAAGATACTTCCCTGTCCCTGCCGGATCGAGGAACATGAGTACCTACACGGTGAGTGGACGGTTCCAGAGCCGAGACGGCTTCCAGCCGTTCACGAAGGACGTCGAGGCGGAAAACGAGGATCTCGCCCGCGAGCGGATCTACACCAACGTCGGGAGCCAGCACAACCGCAAGCGCACCCAGATCGAGATCGAGGAGGTGTCCGCGGCATGATGGGCGGCGGACAACAGCAGCTCCAGCAGCTCTCGCAGGAGCTGCAGGCGCTCGACGAGGAGATCGAAGAGCTCGAAGCCGAGATCGCCGACCTCCGCGAGGAGCAGGCCGACATCGACGACGCGGTCGAAGCCATCGAGACGCTCGACACGGGCGCGACCGTTCAGGTCCCGCTCGGCGGCGGCGCGTACCTCCGCGCCGAGGTTCAGGACATCGACGAGGTCATCGTCTCGCTCGGCGGCAACTACTCCGCGGAGCAGGAGCAGGACGACGCCATCGACGTGCTCCGAAGCAAACAGGAGGCGCTCGACGAGCGCATCGAGGAGACGGAAGCGGAGGTCGACGAGCTGGAGTCCGAGAGCGACGAGCTCGAACAGCAGGCCCAGCAGATGCAACAGCAGATGCAACAACAGCAGATGCAGCAGATGCAGGCGCAGGAAGAAGACGGAGAGTAATCGAGGGCCCAGACCGTGTTCGACGGACTGAAAGACAAGCTCTCCGGCTTCCGAGAGGACGTCGAGGAGTCGACGGAGACCGAGGAAGAAGCCCCTCCCGAGGCGGACGCGTCAGCCGAGAACGACGCGGCCGACGAGAGCGGCGCACCTGCGGCTGACGCCCCTGAAGCCGCTGCTGCCGACCGTGCCGAAGCGGACTCGGACGACGAGGCCGGGTCGGACGACGAGCCGAGCACCTTCCAGCGCGCCAAGGCGTTCGCCACCGGCCGGATCATCATCGAGGAGGAGGACTTAGAGGAGCCGCTGTGGAACCTCGAGATGGCGCTGCTCGAAAGCGACGTGGAGATGAGCGTCGCCGAGCAGATCCTCGATTCCGTCCGCGAGAGCATGCTCGGCGAGTCGCGCAAGCAGGTCGACACGACCGGCGAACTCGTCGAGGCGGCGCTTCACGACGCTCTCGTCGACGTCATCGCGGTCGGGCAGTTCGACTTCGAGGAGCGGATCGCCGAGGCCGACAAGCCGGTCACCATCGTCTTCACCGGCGTCAACGGCGTCGGGAAAACGACGAGCATCGCGAAGCTGTCGGAGTGGCTCGGCGACCGCGGCTACTCATCCGTCCTCGCGAACGGCGACACGTACCGCGCGGGCGCGAACGAGCAGATCCGCGAGCACGCCGACCGGCTCGGCCGCGACCTGATAAGCCACGACCAGGGCGGCGACCCGGCGGCGGTCATCTACGACGGCGTCGAGTACGCCGAGGCGAACGACATCGACGTGGTGTTGGGCGACACCGCGGGTCGGCTCCACACGAGCGACGACCTGATGGCCCAGTTGGAGAAGATCGACCGCGTCGTCGACCCCGACATGACTCTCTTCGTCGACGAGGCAGTCGCGGGGCAGGACGCGGTCAACCGCGCGAAGGAGTTCGACGACGCCGCCGCCATCGACGGCGCAATTCTCACGAAGGCGGACGCCGACTCCTCCGGCGGCGCGGCCATCTCGGTCGCGTACGTCACCGGGAAGCCGATCCTCTTCCTCGGCACCGGGCAGGGGTACGACGACCTCGCGCTGTTCGACCCCGAAGAGCTCGTCGAGAGCCTGCTCGACGAGGAGTGACTCCCTGGGCGGCACGCGCCGCTCGTCTCCCGGTTTCGATGAGAACGCTCGTAGCTACGCCACCGCAATTCGGGACCGAAACTCGGCCCGTCCGCTCGCAGGTAGGCCGGTCGCTCGGAACAGCGCGCCCGCGCCGTCGCCCTCGCGCTCCCTGTCGCCGCCGGCGAGCGCGGTCGTGAGGTACAGCGCGTCACACGACGGACCCGCGAACGTCACGGACGCGACCTTCCGCGCCGGGAGTCCGATCGCCGCCACCGCCCTTCCACTCGGGTCGTAGCGAACGGCTCGCCCGCCGTCCCACCGAGCCGACCAGAGGTGGTCCTCGGCGTCGACGGTCAGACCGTCGGGAACACCGTCTCCGGGCGGTGTCTCGACGAATTCGCGGCGGTTCGCTATCTCGCCGGTGACGTAGTCGTAGTCGAACGCGTCGATCCGTCGCGCCTCCGACTCGGTGAGGTAAAACGTCGTGCCGTCGCCGGAAAAGCCCATCCCGTTCGGGATGTCCAGTCCCTCGACGACGACGCGCGCCGAGCCGTCCGTGTCGATCCGGTAGAGGTCGCCGAGTGTGCCCTCGGTCGGCATCGTCCCGGCGAACACCCGCCCCTCGGGGTCCGCGATCACGTCGTTGAACCGGCCCGCCGCGTCGACCGTGAGGACGGTCTCTGTGTCGGATTCCCCCGGAACGAAGCGTTCGACCGCTCCGTGGGTGAACAGAAGCAGCGCCCCGTCGGACTCGATCGTATACCCCCCGATGGGGGCACCGCCTGTCTCGTACGCGACCGCGTTCTCGCCCGTCTCGGGGTCGTACCGGTACAGCACGCCCGCCGGGATGTCGACCCAGTAGAGTCGGCGTTCCGCGGGGTGCCACAGCGGCCCCTCGCCGGTGTGTGCCCGCGCGTCCGCGACGCGTTCGGTTCGAGCCATACGGGGTAATCCCGAACGTCGCCACTTGAGTGTGTCCGCTGACTCGACGGGTCTCGTTCGCGGGATCAGTTTTGCCCCGTCAGTCGTCGCCAGGCCGTCTCGCGGGTTCACCGCGTTCGCCGCCGGGATGAGCCGCAGTCGATCCGGACTCGGCGCGGTCGACGATCCGGACCGCGGCGGACACCGACCCGACGCCGAGCGCGACGCCGACCACGACGTCGGTCAGCCAGTGGATCCCCAGATACATCGTGGAGAACACCACGGCGGTCGCGACCGCGGCGGCGACGGGCGTCCACCGCGGGTGGGTCCGCCGCGATCGCCACGCGACGGCGAGGACGGCCACCGACAGCGAGGTGTGAAGCGACGGGAACACGTTCGTGTTCGACGCGACCGCCGCGGTGAGGTCCTGCGTCTGCGGGTAGACTTGGTACATCAGCCCGGAGACCGCCTCCAGGTAGTTCCGCGGCCCGTACGAGATGAACAGCGTGTAACAGACGGTGCCGACCGCGTAGTTCAGCATGTACGCGACCAGCAGCTCCTTCAGGTACCGCCGTCCGCCGGTCTCGGAGAGGAAGTACGTCACCGGGGCGGCGACGAGGAGGAACGCGAACCCGACCATGTAGCTCACTGTGAAGAACTCCAGCGTCGCGTCCGGAGTCAGGCGCTGAAGGCTCGCCACGAATCCGCCTTCCAGCGCGTACAGCTCGTCGGTGATGTTCCAGTCGAGCGCGCGCGACAGCCGGAGCCGATACCCCTGCGTGACCTGTTTGGCCGCGAGCAGCGCGAGCGCCGCTCCGAGGTAGGGAGCGATCTCCCGGACGCGGTCGTCGGCGTCGGTCATCGCCCGTGTCATCTGTCGAGGCCCGATACAGAGGAGGGCCGTGACCGCCGTCCCAACGACGACAAAGAGGCCGGTGGCGGCGGTCACTTCGAGGAGCGCCATCGTCGTTTTCACACTGTCGTCGCGACATATGAGTGACACGGTGTTGCGCGAGGGCCCTCGGCCTCGACTCCGCGATATCGAGGTCGAGGTCGACGGGTCCCTCGCCGGTCCCCTCACGGGGCGCGACCCCCGCTCACTCGACGACGACTTCGCCGACCATCCCGGCCGCCTCGTGCGGGATACACACGTACTCGTGGGTCCCCGCGGTCTCGAAGGTGTGAACGTACGACTGGCCCGACTGGACTGCGCCCTCCCCGTTATCCCAGCCGGTCCTCGCCTCCTCCTCCGAATCGAAGCCGCCGGACGCCCAGTACGACGCTTCCTCCGGGATCGATTCCTGATAGGCTGTCACCGAGTGCGGCTCGCCGGCGGCGTGTCGCCACGCCACGGTGTCCCCCTGCGAGACCGTGAGCTCCGTCGGTGCGTACGCGACGGCTTCCATGTCGACGACGTGGTCGGCGTCGTCCGGAACCACGTCGACGACGTTTGGCCCGCCGCTGAGGTCCGAGTTACCTCCCGAATCGCCCGATTCGGACCCGCCACCGCCAGCCCCGGCGAGGTCGAGGTCGAGCGGGAGGTCCTCAACGGCGTCGACCAGCGCGAACTGCGCGTACTGCGCGGCGTCGGCGAACGACGCGGCGGCCTCGCCGATGTCGCCGTCCTCCCGCAGCGCGGTCGCGTAGGCGTCGAGGCGCTCCTCGAACGTGTGGTACGCGTTGCGGTCCGCGTCTTCGAGCAGTTCGTGAACGCGGGCCTCCTCGAAGTGCGCGAACGCGTCACCCACGGTCGCCGCGGCGGCGTCCGCGTGCGACCCGCCGCCGTTCTCGACGACGGCGTACACCGACGAGAGCGCCGCGTCCCCGAACCGCTTTGCGGCTTCCGACACGTCCCCACCGTCGTTCGCGGCCGTCGAGATGTCCCCGAGTCGATCCTCGAAGGACTCGTAGAGCGCCTCGTCGGCCGCTTCGAGGGCTTCGTGGTACCCTCCGGCACCGGCCTCGAAGTGTTCGAAGGCGGTCTGCGCGATCGCCGCTGCCCGGTCCGGGTCGCCGAGGGCGTCGAGGACTGCGGCGTCGAATCCCCGAGCCGCCATGTACGTCCCCTCGGCACCGCTCACGGTCGCCCTCGTCCCGGCCGCCGTCTCGAACTCGAGGAGCGTCGACTGGACGCCGTCGTGGTGAGTCGCGACCGCCGCGTCGTCGGCGTTCTCGAAGGCGTCGATCAGCCCCGCGAGGTGTTCCTCCTCGAACCGCGCATAGAGCTCCTCGTCGGTCGATTCGACGGTCTCGTGGAAGTCGAGTTCGTTCTCCTCGAAGCGACCGAACAGCCCCTCTGCGATCGAGGCGGCCTCGTCGTTCCGTCCGCGCCGATATCGCTCACGCGCGTCGTCGAAACGCGCCCGGAAGAACGCCGCCTCAAGAAGCGGCGCGTTCGCGCCGGCGAGCGCCTCGATTCCGGCCACGAGGTTCGAATCTACCGCCGCCAGCGCCTCGTCGATCCCCGACGAGTTCCCGGCCTCGATCGCGGACCGGAGATCCGAGAGGCCGCTCTCGAACCCCTCGTACGCCTCATGGTCCGCCGCTTCGAGCGCCTCGTGCGCGCGTGCCCCCTCGAAGTGCGCGAAGACGTCGCTCACGACCGCCGCCGCCCGGTCCGTCTCGCCGCGAGCGGCGAGCCAGCGGGCGTCGTACACGCGGTCCCTGTAGACCGTCAGGCCCGCGGCGTGCGCGAACGCGGACGAGGGACCACCGAGCGACGCGAGCGCGGCCGCGTCCCACCCCTGCGCCTGAAGCGCCGCCACGTGTCCCGCACCGGCGGCGTTCTCGTCGGCAGCGATCGCGTAGCTCCCGCCGATCGCCGCCCGAAACGCCTCGGTGGACGCCGTTCGGACGGCGTCGGCGTCCTCCGACTCTGCCGCCGAGACGGCCGATTCGACCCCGGCCTCGAACGCCTCGTACGACTCGGCGTCCGCGGATTCGAGGACATCGTGGACCGTCGCCTCCTCAAACCGGGTCAGCGCGTTCTCGGCCGCCGAGCGCGCCGCTCCGAAGTTCCCGGAGGCAGCGAGGAACGCGGCGTTCCGAACCGTTCCTCCGAGGTTCTGTAGTTCCAAGGCCTGCGCGGTTGTCTCCCCCGCGACCGCTTCCTGTGCCTCCGCCAGCTGTGCGTCGGCGATGTTCGCTTCCTCGCGGGCGCGTTCGATATTGCCCGCCCCGAGCCCGGCCGTTCGGAGTTCGCCGAGCGCCTCCTCGAATTCCGCGTAGTTCGACTCGCTCGTCGCTTCGAGCATCTCATGAGCGCCGTACTCCCCCGATGCCTCCTCGAACCGGGCGAACACGTCCTCCGCGACGGCGGCCCCGTCGCTCGTCTCGTCGGCGACGCCGAGTGCGAGCCCGTCCCACAGCCGAGCGCGCATCGCGTTCCACTCCGCGGCGACCGCCGTGTGTACCGGCTCACCTTCCGACTCGGACGACCCGGGTGCGTCTCTACTACTCTCTCCGTCACGGGAGCTACAGCCGGCCGTTCCGGCTGTGATCGCCGCCGCGCTCATCAGGAGTGTACGTCTCGTAGGCGACATCGTTGTTTAGGCTACCCTAAAGCAAAATAAGTCCGTCGTTTTTTCGGCTACCCTAAAAAAGCACAGTGACAGTGAACCGATGGGGCCGCGTGTCCTCTGCCTCACCGCTTATCGCGCCGCTGCCGGATGAGTCTTCAATATAGCGATATACAATTTACTCGTTCGTTCTCAAATCAAATTGATCGTCGAACGAGCGACAGAAATGGATCCGCTTTGACCGAACTACACCAGCAGTCGGTACACGTTCGCCTCGTATGTCTCGCGCACCTGATCGCCCCAGTTGTGGGTATACGTGTCGATCACGTCGTCCGCGACGTCGCCGCGGAGGTACTTCACCACGCCGCGGTCGCCGGTCCGGTCCCGGAGGTGGGTGGTGAAGAAGTGCCGGAAGTAGTGGGGCGTGACGTTCTCGTCGGCTCCGCCGCCGGTTCGGTACCACCCCTCCTCCCGAGCGTATCGCTCGACCACATGCCTGACCGCCTGCGGCTCCAACCGCTCGCCCCACCCCTCCGTGGTGCCGACGAACAGCGGTTCGGCGGGCGACGGGGAGTCCGGCCGGATCGCGAGCCAGCGCTTCAGCGTCCGACGCAACTCGTCGTCGATCGGGATCACCGTCCCGCGCTTGCGCTTGTTCGCGGCCGAACGGATTTCGCCGTTCAGCTCCTCGCCGACGGCCGCCTCCGAGGTCACGAACAGCGAGTCGGGGCGACCGGACAGCGCTGGACGCCCGCCGAGCGAGTACGCCGCGTTGAGCTCCGAATCCGTGATCGCCACGTCCCGTAAATCGAGGTTACACAGCTCTCCGACCCGCATCCCGGTCTTCAGGAGCGTGACGAACAGCGCGCGGTGGAGCGGATGGCGGACGCCCGCGACGAACGACCGCATCGCCGGAATCGAGACGTCCCGGCGGGCGGGGTCTTTGTCCACGGTCTCGTCCATCTCCTCTATCACCAGCGTCATAGGGTTCCCGTCGAACGCCCCGACCTCCGTCATGTACCCGTAAAACCGGTTGAGGTACGCCGCGTACGTAGCGACGGTGCTGTCGGCGACGTCGCCCCGGAGCGAGTGGACGAACGACATACAATCGCGGTGCGTCGCCGATCCCGGATCTACGTCGTCGAGGAAGGACTCGAACCGCCGCAGGACGCGTTCGTACGCCTCTCGGGTCCGGTCGGTCTTCCCGTGGTACGTGAGGTCTTCGAGGAAGTACCCGATCGGGTCGTCGGGCTCGGGTGCGGAGCGCGTACTACTCATCGGTCAACACGTACCCCCCGTCCCGGCCGCTGTACCGGACGCGGTTCTGCGCTTGGAGGTCGTCGAGCGTCGCCTCCAACTCGTCTTCCACGTCGCCGATGACCGCCTCGACGAGTTCGTCCCACGATCGGGGGCCGGATTCGAGAACCGCGTGGACGCGCGTTTCGAGGTCGCGACCCCCGGGGTCCGACGGGTCGGAAGCGGGTTCCTCGTCTCCGGACGATTCGGTCGGCGCGAACCCCTTTCGACCGGCCTGAACCATCGTTCTGACGAACTCGCTCAGCGACATGTCGAGCTCGTCGGCGTGGTTGCGCCACACGTCTTTTTGCTCCGCCGGCACGTACGTCTTCACCGACTGTCGATCCCCTCCCATCGTTCTCGGCCGGGGATTCTCGCGTCGCTCACTTCAATCTATCCCAGATTTCCAGATAAATTCACTTATCTTCGCGTGTAGTCCCCTATTTGAACCGCAGATGAACAGTTATCTCTAAATCTGGACTGCTTAGAAGGTGGTGAGAGTACTAGAATCACGGATAAACTGTAGCAGGCGTGGGTTGGGCAGAGACGGATTCGATGACGGTTCGGTTCGGAACGATCCGACCGATCAACGCAGTCGACGTCGAGGGGAAAACGATCCGAGCGAACAACGCCACTTGACACTCGGGAGTACTCGATCAGATCTCCGCCTCGCGAAAGCGAAGCGATGTGCTTGCGCGGAGAGAATACGACCTGTGGGAGTGCGGCGACGCGTCGAGCCCGTCTCAGCGCGTACGGGTATAGTTCATGCCGCTATATCTACTCCTGACTCAGACGCGGATCTCCGAGTCGGCCGCCTCGCGTTCGAGCGCCCGGAGGACGCGGGACACCGACTCGTCCGCCTCGGCCGCGTTGCGCATGAGAACCGTTTCGCTCGGGAAGAGGTGTTCGCCGACGGAGAGCCCGTGTTCGCGGGCCGTCGAGCCGGTGACGGTGAGGTAGACGCCGAGCCCGACGCGGGCGATGGCGGCCTCCTCTTCCTCGTCCGCGTCGGGATAGACGAACTCGACGCCGTCGAGCGCGTCGGTTCCCAACACGGCGGTGACGAGCCGCTCGTACCGCGGTGAGATACACAGGGGGCCTTCATAGTCGGTGAGGTACTCGCGGTCGAACGCCGCTCCCGCCGATCGGTCGTCCTCGCGGCCCATCAGCGTGTGATACACCGTGTCTCCGAGTCCGGCCACGACCCGAACGTCGGTGTCGACCGGATCGATCCGGTCGTTGATGTCGGAGATGTTCCCCAGACCGGCCGCTCTGATCCCGACGACCTCCTCCAAGACGAGGTCCGCGGAGTCGAACCCCAACGCGAACTCGTGTGTCCGCAGCGCGCGGAACGGCTCCTCGCGACCGACGAGCTTGACCGTCACGTCGCCCAGATCGACGGTAGCGGCGTCGAAGACGATCCGACGGGGCTTCCCGCCCCGGTCGTCGCGCAGCAGCGTGAACTCCGGCTCCGCCGGGATCTCGGGGTCCGAGTACTCGGCCAGCCGCTCGTACGGCCCTCCGTCGGCGTCGACCGCACCCTTGGTGACGGCCTTCTCGTACCGGAGGGTGTTGCTCACGCTGTCCGCGAGCCGGTCGAGGTGATCGTCGTCCGAGACGGCCGCGATCCGCTCTAAGACCGCTTCAAGCGGGCGTCCCTTTCGGGGGACGGCGACCGGAATCGGATCAGTCATTGACCGATCTGCGGCCGCGTGCGTAAAACGGGTTGCGTTTTCCGACTCGCTGGGTGGAGCGCGGACGAAAGACGGTAAAACGCTCGACTCGTCGCGTCTCGCCGTCGGTTTCCGGGTTACGGGCCGAACGCTTCGTTGAGTCGGGTGCGGAACTCGTCGAGCTCGTCGAGGTGCTCGTTGATCTCGTCTAACTCGGCGGCCACGTCGTCGAGGTCCTCGCCGATCCGGTCCTCGACGTCGGTGAGCCGCGTGTCGACCTCCGCGAGGTCGTTCCACAGGTCGTCGAACTCCTCGTCGAACCGGCCGAGGTCGGACTCGACGTCGTCGACGCGGTCCTCGGTGGTGTCCGCGCGTTCTGCGGCGTCTTCGGCCGCTTCCTCGGCGTTCTCGGCGCGCTCTGCGGCCTTGTCGACCTCCTCGTACAGCGTCTCCACGTCGTCGCCCAGGTCATCGACCGACTCCGCGACGGCCTCGGCCTCGCCCTCGACCCGGTCGACGTCCGCGCCGAGGTCGTCGACGTCGGTCTCGACCGTCGAGACGGCCTCTCGGACCGATTCGACCGCCTCGTCGACGGACCCGACCTGTTCTTCGACCGCCCGGACGTCGTCCTCCACGTCCCGAACGTCCTCCTCGACGCCCTGAACGTCGCCTTCGACCGTCTCGACATCGCTCTCGACGCCGTCCACTCGCTCCTCGACGGCGTCGACGGCATCCGATGCGGAGGTAACCGCGGAGTCGACGCGGGCGACGTCCGACTCGATCGCCTCGCGCTCGTCGTCAGCGTCGTCGAGGCGGACGTCGAGCGCGGAGACTTCGGATTCGACGGCGTCGACTCGTTCGTCGATCCCGTCGAGAATCTCCCGGGCCGTGCCTTCGCCGTCGATGAACTCCGCGAGCGCGTCGGCGTACGCCTCGATGTCGGCGACGCTCGACTGGAGGCGAGCGATCCGCACGTCGACGCTGCGCGGCACGGACGCGTCGAACGCCTCCTCGATGGTCTCGATGTCCTCCTCGTCGGCCGCGCCGGTCCGTATCTCGGCCGCCAGCGCCGCCGCGAAGCCGCCTTCGCCGGGGAGCGTCGCGGCCGCGTCGTCGCCTTCCGCCGACTGCTCTTCGTCGGCCGGTTCGTGGGCCTCCTCGGCGACCGGTTCCTCCGCTTTGTCGTCTATCGCTTCGTCGACTTCCTCAGCGACCTCCTCGTCCGCCTCTTCTGCGACCGCTTCGTCTGCCTCTTCTGCGACCGCTTCGTCCGCCTCGTCGGCGGCGTCCGCGTCGGATTCGGTCTCCGTCTCGTCTTCGTCCGCAGATCCGAGCGGTGCGCCCTCGTGCGGGGTGACGGCGGCCGTCCCGTCCTCGGCGACCGACCGGGGTTCGGGAGTGCCAGCTTCCGCGTCGACGGATTCCTCGGCGTCGACTCCGGGCTCTCCGGCGTCGGCGTCCGCTTCCGCCTCGTCATCGGCGGGCTCAGCGTCGGCATCCGGTTCGTCGGCCGCAGACGGCTCAGCGGCCTCCGCTGCGGGGTCTTCCGGCAGCAGGTCCTCGTCTTCCGCCATGCCGGGGAGCGTCGCGCGGTCGCCCGAGAGCACCTCTCTGACCGCGTCCGTGTCGCCAGCGCCGAGGACGTCTTCGATCTCCTCGCCGACGGGCACGTGTTCGATGACCGGCGTCCCGAGGAAGCCGTCGAGGTCGGGGTCCTCGTCGCGGATCCCGAACACCGTTTCGACGGTCTCGTCGGGGTCTATCACCCGCTCGAACTCTACCCGGTGGTCTTTGTACGCCGTCCAGTTCTCGCTTTCGTACTCCGGGTGGAACCCCACTCGGTCCATCGGAAACGACTCCGGGATCCGGTCGACGATACGCACCCGTACGGGGTCCTCGCGGTGTGAAGAGAGGGTGTACCTAACCGCGGGCACGGGGAACGCGTCGTCCGTGAAGGATTTCTCGACGCGGATACCGTCCTCGTCGACGGTCGTGGCCGCCTCCGCCGTCCGTTCGCTCATACCCGCACGGTCCCGGAGCAGGGGCTTAAATTCCACGGGCCGCGTTTCGTGGTTGATAACCAAAACGCCGCGAAAACGGCCGCTCGACTCCCGTTTACAGATCGATTCGGTCGCCGATCTCGACTATCTCCAGCCGGTTCGGCGACTCGTAGCTCCTGACGTGGTCGTGGAGCGCGGTCGGGTCGGCGGTCAGCCCCTTCCACATGTCCCAGTGTGTCGGCACCAACCGGTCGAGTCCGAGGTCGTTCGCGGCCGTCGCGATCTCGTTCTCGTCGCTGTACCACTTCGTGGGGACCGGTTCGCCGGTCTCTTTGTCCGGAATCGTGCCCTCGGAGCCGAACGCGAGGATGCCGAGGTCGATATCGAACCGCTCCGCGAGCCCGGTAAAGGAGTCGGACGGCTTGCTGTCGCCCGCGTGGAACACCGTTCCGGACTCGTGTTCGATCACATAGCCGACCGGATGCGTGGCGTCCGCGTCGTACGTTTCGACGACGTGAACCGTGAACTCGCCGATCCGCAGCTCGTCGCCCTCCCGAACCTCGGTAAAGGCGGCCTCGCTCACCGCGTACTCGTCTGTCCACCGCTCTTCCTCGCGTGCGACCGCGAGCGAGTCGTCGGGCGCGACGAGGTCGGCGTCCGTGTTCGCGAGGATCGGGGCCTGCGAGGGCCCGTGGACGTGGTCCGTGTGTTCGTGCGTGGCCAACACCGCGTCAGCGATGTCGACATCCGCGGGATCGAAGGGAATCGGGATCATCCGTACCGTCCGCGGCGGGTCACCGGTCCCGACGTACGGGTCGATCCAGAGGACGGTCCCCTCGCTCCCCTTGATCGCGAAGCCGTTACAGCCCAAGTACCACAGCGCCACCGTGTCGGGGTCGGCGTCGGCCACCGCGCGCGGCAGCCAGTCGCCCCAGTCGGAGTCGACCATGGGCGTCGCTGCGGGACCGGCGTGGGTAATTATTCCGGAGTTCGGCGGATCGGGATTATTTTTGTCGGCCGCCGTACGACGCATTTCTGTCGCGACCGCAACGAGTAAACTGTATATCGCTATATTGAATCTGGGCTACGTCGCCCAGCCGAGTCAGCGTACGATTCCGCCGAAAACGAGACTGAGACGGCGTCTGCTCGGACGACAAGATACGACGAAAATTCGGGACGCGAACCGCGACTACCGCGTCGACAGCCGACCGGGCGTCCAGTCGACGCCGTCGAGTTCGCGGTGGGTGAACGGGAGCGCGTCCCCGCCGCTGTAGCTCGCGACGAGGTGGCCGTCGCCTTCGAGGTAGTACTTGTAGGTGGTGAGCCCTTCCAGCCCCACCGGGCCGCGGGCGTGGATCTTCCCGGTGGAGATTCCGACCTCCGCGCCGAGCCCGTACCGGTAGCCGTCCGCGAAGCGCGTCGACGCGTTGTGGAAGACGCTCGCGGCATCGACGCCCGTCATGAACCGCTCGGCCGTCGCCGGGTCCTCGGTGAGGATCGATTCGGTGTGTTTCGAGCCGTGGTCGTTGACGTGTTCGATCGCGGCGAGCGCGTCGTCGATCACCCTGATCGACAGTTCGAGGTCACCGTACTCCGTGTCCCAGTCGTCGGCGGTCGCGGGGCCGACGTCGACGACCTCGCGGGTCCGCTCGTCGCCCCGCAGCTCGACGCCGGCCGCCTCGTAGCGCTCGACGAGGTCGGGGAGGAACTCGGCCGCGACCGACTCGTGGACGAGCAGCGTCTCGACCGCGTTACACACCGCGGGGTACTGGACCTTCGCGTCGAAGGCGACGTCCTCGGCGGTCTCCAGGTCGGCGTCCGCGTCGACGTACACGTGACATATCCCCTCGGTGTGGCCTAACACCGGGATCTGGGTGTTCTCTTGGATGTAGGAGACGAACTCCGAGGAGCCGCGGGGCATGACTAGGTCGACCCGGTCGTCGAGTTCGAGCAGGCGGTCGACCTCCTCGTGGGCCTCGACGTGCGCCGCCCAGCCGTCGGGCAGGTCCGGCGTCGCCTCGACGACCGTCTCGTACAGGATCCGGTTCGACTCGCTCGCCTCGCTGCCGCCCTTGAGCACGACGGCGTTGCCGGACTTTAACGCGAGCGCCGCGATCTGGACCAAGGCGTCGGGCCGCGACTCGAACACCGTCGCGACGACGCCGATCGGCACCGCGACCCGGTACAGCTCCAAGTCTTCGTCGAGCTTGCGGGCCGCGAGCGTCTCGCCGAGCGGGTCGTCCTGTTCGGCGACCGACTCGACCATCGACGCGATCGACTCGACCTTCGTCTCGTCGAGCTTCAAGCGGTCGACGAGGGCCTGCGTGTACTCGCCGTCGGCGAGCATCGCCTCCGCCTCCTCGACGTCCTCGGCGTTGGCGTCGAGGATGTCGGTTTCGCGCTCGCGGATCGCGTCGGCGATAGACCGGAGCGCCTCGTCCCGGGTCGACTCGTCGGCGTTCGCGAGCCGGAGCGCGGCGCGTTCCGCTCGGCGGGCCAGTTCGTCGGTGTCGGCTTCGAGGTCGGTCTCCCCGTCTGTCTCACTCATCGTCGTCACCAGTCTTGGGGACGAATAGCGTGCCCGTCGGCTTACCCGCTGCGATCCGCGCCAGCACGTCGCGCTCGGCGGAGCCGGTGATGATCGCGGGGATCCCGTGGCGGCTCACGTCGTGTGCGCCCTCGACCTTCGTGCGGATTCCGCCGAAGTCGGTCTCGGTGCCGCCACCGACGATCTCTCGGAGCCGGTCGTAGCCGTCGTCGACCGCCTCGATCAGCTCCGCGTTCGGGTCCCGCTTCGGGTTCCCGGTGTAGACCCCGTCGACATCGGTGAGCGTCACGAGCAGGTCGGCGTCGAGTCCCAGCGCGACCGACGCCGACAGCATGTCGTTGTCGCCGATCCGCAGCTCGTCGGTCGCCACCGCGTCGTTCTCGTTGACGACCGGCACGACCCCCCACGACAGCAGCGTCTCGACGGTGTTCGTGAAGTTGTCGAACCGGTCGGGCGCGTCGAGGTCGGTCCCGGTGACCAGTATCTGAGCGACGTCCTGGTCGAACCGCTCGAAGCTCTGCGTGTAGTGGCGCATCAGGAGCCCCTGTCCGACCGTCGAGAGGGCCTGATTCTCGACGATCGAGTCGACGTCGTCACGCGACTCCGGGCCGGCGTCGAGCCGTCCCGTCCCGGCCCCGACCGCGCCCGACGAGACCAACACGACCTCGGTTCCGCGCTCGCGGAGGTCCATCACGTCGGCGACGAGCTTGTCGAGTTTCACGCGGTCGAGCCGCGACTCGTCGTCGGTCAGCGAGTTTGTCCCGGCCTTGACGATCACGCGGTCGGCCGCGGCCGCCAGGTCCCGGGCGGCGGCGACGCGCTCGGCGTCGGCGGCCGCCACGGTCGCTCCGTCCGTCTCGTCCGCCGGATCGACACCCGCGTCCTCAGGCGTCATCGAACGCCTCCGCGAGCTCGCGGGACCGGCGTTCGGCCGCCGCGACGGCGTCCTCGACGGCCGCGTCCGCCTCGCTGTCCCACAGCACCTCCATCCCCTCTATCGTCGTCCCGTTCGGCGAGCAGACCGCGTCGATCAGCTCGTCGACGCTGCGGTCGTCGCGGAGCACGGTCTCGGCGGCCCCCTTGAACGTCTGGGCGGCCAGCGTCTCGGCTTGCTCGGGGTCGAGTCCGCCGTCGATTCCGGCCTGCTTCACCGCGTCGATCAGGAAGAAGGCGAACGCGGGACCGCTGCCGTTGACGGCGGTCGAGACGTCCATCAGCGACTCGTCGACCTCGACGAACTCGCCGACCGCGTCGAGCATGGCGCGCACCTCGTCGGTGAGGCCCTCGTTCGTCGCCGCCGCGGCCATGTTCCCCGTTTCCGCCGCGAGGTTGGGCATGATCCGGACGACGGACGCGTCGGTCCGCTGGGCGACGAACCTGCGGGGGAGGCCGGCGGCCAGCGTGACGAGCTGCTGGTCCTCGCGGAGGTCGAGGTCGTCGAGCACCGCCGGCGCGATATCCGGCTTCACCGCGAGGACGACGATGTCGGCGTCGCGCGCGGCCGCCGAGTCGTCGGTCGTCTCGTCGACGACGTCTTCGATCGCGGCGAGCGCCTCGGGGTCGAGGTCGATCGCCGTGAGATGGTACCCCCCTGCGCGGGCGAGCCCCTTGAGCAGGGCACTCCCCATGTTCCCGCAGCCGATAACGCTCACTCGAGTCATTTGCCTCTACGGAGTCGGTCGGCGGACATACCAACTGCGGTTTTCGCAAGTTTCCGGGTTCCGACGTTTCGGCCCGTCTCGACGCGTGCTACGCCAGATCCGCGTACAGCGACTGATACCGCTCGGCGATCGCCGAAAGCGAGAACGACTCGCTGCGTTCGGCGGCGTTCGCGCCGAGTTCGGCCCGTCGGTCTGCGTCGCGGAGCTCGTCGATGGCCTCGACGAAGCCCTCCACGTCGTCCCCGCGAGCGCGGTCGTCCCGGGCTCCCGTCGCAGCGCCGTCGCGCCCGCTACCGTCGTCGCTCGCGCTCCCGCCCACCTTCAGGCACTCTTTGCCGTCTTCCAGCCACGAGAACGTCTCGATGTCGCGGACGACGACCGGCTTTCCGGCCGCCATCGCCTCCAGCAGCGCGATGCCCTCGTTCTCCTCGTGGGTGGGGAAACAGAACACGTCGCCCGCGGCGTACGCGCCACGGATGTCGTCGACGAAGCCGGTGAACGTACAGTTCGACGGGGCCTCGTCGATGAGCCGCGTGGTGTCTCTGCCCTTCAGCGACCGGTCTATCGGGCCGAACCAGACGAAGTCGATGTCGGGCATCCGGTGGGCGGTCTCGACGAATGTCTCCAACCCCTTCCGTTTGATCACGTGGCCGACGAGGAACACCGTCGGCGGGGACAGGTCGTAGCGCTCGCGGTACTCGGCTTCGAGCGACTCGAATCCCGCCAGCTTCTCGGTGTCGACGCCGTTCGATATCACCGTCGTCGGCACGTCCGCGTACTCGCGGATTAGGTCGCGGTTGTACTCGGAGGGGCAGACGAGCAGGTCGGCGAGCCCGTACGCGCGCCGGAGGTACGGCTTGAGCGGCCGCGCGAGCGCGTTGGTGAACCGGAAGCTGTCCCCGAAGTCCTCGGCGGTGACGTGGGTGTGGGCGACGACCGGGACGCCCGCCTTCCGGGCGCGGCGCGCGTGCCAGACCGAGCGCGGCCCCATCACGTTACAGTGGAGGACGTCGGCGTCGAGCGTCGGCTCCGTGGTGTACTCGATCCCCACCCGGTCGAGCATCTTCCGCTGGTGGTCGACGGAGGCGGCGATGCCGCCGGTGACGTGTTCTTCGAACTCGAAGTAGTGGCTGACCTTCATCGGTGGGGGCGGGTGCGAGCGCGCGAACCGACCGCGCTCACTCGACTTCGAGCCACGGGACCTCCATCAGCGCGGGGATGTACGTCTCGATGTGGTGTTCCCAGACGCCCTCCTCGCCGAACGCCTCGCCGTGGTCGGCGGTGACGACCACGTCGCCGTCGAGCTCGTCGACGAGCTCGGCGACGCTCTCTAAGGCGATCCGGAGGTTCTCCTCGTACATGCTCAAGGCGGTCACGCGGGTGCCGTCCTTCACGAGGTCCTTCGGGTCGAGTTCGAGCCATAGCCCGGCCTTCTGGGCGAACTCGCTGTCGTCCAGTCGGCTCTCGATCTTCGGCCGGACCGAGTCGCTGAGCGAGGAGAGCAGGCCGCCGTCGTCGCCGCCGCCGTTCGCCTCCTCCTCTTCCTGTCGTTTGATCCCCTTCTGGATCTGTTTGAGCTTCTGGCCCTTCCCCCGCGAGAGGTAGGGGGCGTGCGGCTGCATGTAGTGGAGGACGGTGCGCTCGGCGCGCTCGACGGCGTCCTGATTGCGGTGGAACGCGTCGGCGAGCCCCTCCGGCGGGACCGTCCCGAGGTCGTCGTCCCAGTCGGTCTTCCAGACGTCGTGGATGTCGCTGATGTGGTCGGAGGCGGTCCACTCGTAGTCGCAGCTCGCGCCCCATTTGAGCTCGTTCAGCGGGATCCCCAGGTCGTTGATGAAGGGGTTCCCGGAGAAGTACGCGATGTCGTGCTCGCCGGTGAAGTTCCGGTACGCCCACTCCGGCGTCGACGAGCCGATGCTCCGCCGCTTTTCGAGCGTTCCGTCGAGGTACTCGTCGTACACGTCCGCGAACACGTCGTACCGGCACGCGTCGAGTACCAGACAGTAGTCCCACTCCGACTCGAGGAACCGCTGATCGTCCATTGGGTGGTCCGTCGGCCCGCCGGTACGTATGTATTCCCTTTCGGTCTCCGTTCGCGATCGCTGTACGGACCGAACCGACCGCTCGCGGGAGCCGACGCGAAGCAGACGTTTCAAGTTCGCTACCGCGTCACGTCGTCTATGGAAGGCCCACAACGGCGCGCGCTGATCCTCGGGACGGCCGGCGCGGTCGTCCTCCTCGCGCTGCTCTTCGTCGTCGTCGGGGTCGACCGCGTCGTCGACGCGCTCGCGGCGGCGGACCCCGTCCTCGTCGCCGCGACCGCCGCGCTCGGTCTCTGTTGGCTCGCCGCGTGGAGCCTCATGCTGCGCGCCGTGCTGGGCGCGCTCGACGTCGGAATGTCGGTCGGGACCGCGTTCCTCGTGTACAGCGGTGCCGCCTTCGCGAACAACGTCACGCCGTTCGGGCAGGCGGGCGGGGAGCCGGTCGCGGCCGCGCTCATCTCGAAGGTCGGGGAGGCGCGCTACGAGACCGGACTCGTCGGGATCGCGAGCGTCGACGTGCTCAACGTCGTCCCCTCGGTGTCGCTCGTCTTCCTTGGCGTGGGGTCGTACGCGGCCACCACGGCGGTCGGCGACCGGGTCGTCGTCGCCGTCGCGAGCGCCGTCGCGCTGGTCACCGCGATCGTCACGGCGATCGCCGTCGTCTGGCGCTACCGCGTCGCGGTCGTCGACCGCGTCCCCGGCGCGATCGGGCCGCTCCTCGGCCGCTTCGACCGGTTCGACGCCGAGACGATCGAGGCCGGACTCGCCGACCGACTGGGGAACTTCTTCGCCGACATCGAGCGCGTCGCCACCGACCGCCGGCGACTCGTCGGGATCGTCGCGCTCTCGCTCGTCGGCTGGCTGTTTCAGGCGGCCGCGCTCACGGTCGCGTTCGCCGCGGTCGGCCACCCGATCTCGCCGCTGATCCCCGTCTTCGTCGTCCCGCTGTCGTACGTGGCGGGCGCGACGCCGCTCCCCGGCGGCCTCGGCGGCATCGAGGCCGCGCTCGTCGGCCTGCTCGTCCCCACGACCGGCGTGGCCGCCTCGGCGATCACCGCCGCGGTCTTGGTCTTCCGCGGCGCGGTCTACTGGCTGCCGATGGTCATCGGCGGCGCGTCGGCGTCGGCACTGGGCGTCAAAGCGTTCGAGTAGGGCGGCTCTGTTCGGCCTTTCTTTAGCCACCTCCTCGTCTGAAACAGCTAGTCGATGAGACCTGTGAACCTCTCGCCAGTAACCCTGCCAAGCATCGTTGAGATTTGGGAGTTGGCCCGGTAGGGTGTGCGTATATTCCATTAGGGACCGAATAGCAATTATGCGGTAACTTCTGACCTATGATTGGACTATGATGAGACTTGAATGCCCCGTGGACGGGTGTAGCGCGACGATTGAGTCCGAGACTGAACAGGAGGTTATGGCCCAAGCCGAAGAACACGCAAACGATTCACACCCCGAACTCGAACTGGACGACGAAACCGTCGAAAATATCAGATCGAGTATCATAGAGGTCTAAGGTCGGGGATCGTACTGGTCGATATCTCGGTACCAGTATCGAGCGATTCAAGCGGTAAAACCACCAACTGCTGAGAAGTTCAATAAAGCGGGAGAGTTCGAGCGTGGCGAGGTGTTACGCGTCGCGTGATCGCTCCGAGCGCTGCCGTAGCCCAGCGCCGAGCGCGTACGCCGCGCTCCCGAGCGTGAGCGCGACGGCCAGCGCGACGACCGGCCCGATCCGGAGCCCGGTGAGCAGTTCGGCGCGCGGCGACAGCCCGACCGCGGACGGCCGCGGGACCGCGTAGCCGCCGTCGCCGAACACGTCGCCGCGGACGAGCGCCGCAAGCGGCGGGACCACGAAGATCCAGCAGGTCGCGGAGAAAGTGGCGGCCCAGCCGGTGAGGAGGCCACTGCGGTGCCGGCCGGCGCGGGCCGCGAGGGCGAGTCCGACCGCGACGAGCGCGAGCCAGATCGGGTACCTACCGACCGTCCGAATCGGTTCCCACGGGAGGGCGACGAGGAGGGACGCGACCGCGACGGCGACCGCGACCGCCCCGAGCGTGCGGCGACCGGGTCGGCCCGTTCCGAGGAGGAGGGCTCTCGTAGACACGTTCACGCGTCACGGCGGACGGACAAAAGCCTCGGGACGGTCGCCGTGCGACGAACTGACTCTTGACCGCTCAGAAGAACAGCCACAACACGAGCAGCGCGTACAGCGCCACCAGCGCGATTATCGTCAGCCGGATGAGGATGTTGACGCTGAACACGAGCCCGTTGTAGTCGTTTTTGAGGAGCTTCACCGGCTCCGTGCGACGACTCGCCAGCCCGACGGTCGCGGGCGCGACGTCGGCGGCGGCGCGGTCGACCGCGCGCTCGATGGCCTCCGTGTCGGACTCGCGGGCGTTCGCCAGCTCGTGGATCGAGGCGTGCGTGTCCGTCGAGAAGGGGATCACGGCGTCGAAGGACTCGCGGTACTCGTCGGCGGTCGCGCGCACGTCCGGCGTGAGCCCGTTCGTGTCGACGCCGATCCACAGGGTCTCCTCTCCGTCCACTTCCTCGACGAACGCCAGCGCGTGCTGGTCCGAGTCCGCCAGCGCGAAGCCGGCGGCGTAGTCGTCGAGGGGGGCCTCGGCGAGCCGGTCGCGGAAGTCGTCGAACCCGCGCTTCAGCCGGTCCGCCCGGTCCGAGCCGTACTGGATCTCCACGTCGGGGCCGTTCTGGATGTCGTGTCTGTGCTGGTCGATCAACAGCACCTCGCCGTGGTCGACATCCCGCATGAACACCCCGGTGTCGTAGTCGTCGATCCCCTCCCCGTGGAGGACGATCACCTCCTTGTCGCCGATCCGACGCCCGTGAAACCGGATGTCCGCGTACCCCTCCCGCTCGCCGTACGACTCGGTCACGAGCCGCGACGCTCGGTCGGTCCGCTCCGGCTCCGCGACCGCGTCGAGGATCCGCTCCGCGTCCGCCGGGTCCGAGAGGTCCTCTTTGTGCGTACACGGGACATGGAGGAAGAAGCCGGCCGACTCCGCCGACGGGTCCGCACCCACTCGGTCGGCGTCTCCGTCGTGAGGACGCTCGCCGGCGTCCACGCTGTCGCCTCGCCCGTCACGGTTTCCGTTGAGCGCGTCGATCAGGTTCCCGCTCAGTTGGCCGCCGCCGAACCCGCCGAGTGGACCGGGGTGGACCCACGGCGCGGCGAGGGTGAGGCGGTCGCCGTTGTCGACCGCGAGCGTCTCCACGAACGGGCGGGCCTCGACGCCCAGGTCGAGCGACTCCCGGTCGTTCCGAAGGAGCCCGGAGGTGAGCGCGAACGCGGAGACGTTCGTGTTGCTCCGGATGAGGTAGTCGACGACGACGAGGACCAAGACGAGGAAGCCCGCCGCGATGCCCAGCGAGGCGAACGCGAACACGTGTCGGTACGTCGAGAAGCCGAACTCGCTGCCGCCCAGCGCGTAGAAGGCGGCGATGAGCGCGGCCGGCTGTGCGAGCGACACGAGGAGGATCCGGTCGGAGCGGTCGATGCCCGTAGAGACGACGAGCACCAGGATGTTGATCAGATACAGCGTGATGAAGCTCAGCCAGATGATGCTCCACGCGTTCCCGACGTCGTTCGCGCCGGAGAGCACCAGCGCGTACACGAACAGCACGAACTGGTTGGTGAGCGCGAGGAAGTAGCTCCACGACCGCGGGTAGCCGTCGAGGACGCGCGGGAACAGTTCGGCGGCGACGAGGAAGGGGAGCAGGAAGATGAGCGCCGCCCCGGGAACGATCTGAGAGGGGCCCGGCTCGAACGGCGTGAAGAGCCAGACCGACGCGAACGTGACGAGGCTGTATACCCCGCTGAGGACGACGAGCGCCGCCGCCTGAACCCGAAGCCGGGGCACGGAGAACACGAGCCGCTGGAAGGCATCGACGTTGTCCGCGCCCATCTACGCGGTCACCCCGTAGATGGACTCGAGTTCGTCTATCGTCTCGGAAATGGAGAACCGCTCGACCGCGGCCCGGGTGTCTCGGTCGCCGTCGAGGCAGTCGCGGACCGCCCGCTCCATGTCATCGAGGTCCCGCAGCGCGAACCGCACGCCGTTCTCGGGACCGATCGTCTCGTCGAACGGGGCCACGTCCGCGGCGGCGACGGGGGTGCCGCAGGCGTTCGCCTCCAGCGTCGAAAGCCCCAGCGTGTCGCAGGTCGAGGCGGTGACGAACACGTCGAGCGCGCCGTAGAAGTCGGAGAGGTCTTCGCGCGGCAGGAAGTCGTGGAACCGGACGTTCGCGGGCGCGTCCGCCTCCAGTTCGGCGCGGACCGGCCCCTCGCCGACCAGCTCGAACCGCAGCTCGGGCAGTCGCTCCGCGAGCCGGAGGATCTCGTCGACGTTCTTCTTGTGGGTCATCCGGCCGCTGTACCCGACTACCGGCGCGTCGGCCGCGGTCGGCCCGCCGTCGGTGGCGAGCGCCGCGACTCGGCCGTCCTCGTTGGGGCGGAAGCGGTCCATCTCGATACCGACCGGGAGCTTGTACGGCTCCACGTCGCGGCGGATCCGCGAGGTCGAGGCCGTGACGCAGTCGAACGCGTTCAAAAAGCGGTTCTCGTAGGCGACGTACGCCTTCCCCGCGAGGGCGGCGAGCCGCTCGGATCTGAGCCCCTGAACGAAGTAGTCTTCGACGGGGGTGTGGTGGGTGTACACCGAGGTCGCGCCGTACCGCTTCGCGTAGCGGAGCCCCATCAGTCCGGTCGACGCGGGGCCGTGACAGTGGACGACGTCGAGGTCGGGAAGCGTCGACAGGCGGCGGTACAGCGGGAAGCGGTACTGCCTGTAGAAGGGGTTCGGCAGCGACCGGACGGGTATCTCGTGGTCGTCCGGATCGTGGCTGCTCGCGGGGTAGACGACGTACACGTCGTGACCCCGCGCTTCGAGACGGTCGCGCCACGCCTGAATGGTGTAGGTGACGCCGTCGATCCCGGGGAAGTAGCTGTCGGTGAAGAAGCCGATGTTCATGGTGGCGTCTGGCGGTCGAGCGGTCGCGGTCGGCCGCGGCAGTCGCGGCGGACCCGGAGTGGAGGGACGGCGCTGGGCGTATCGGCCGCGGAGGACGTGCGCGAGGCGGCCGCGCCGACGAGTAGTGCCGATACCACGGTTATCTGCGGGCTTCACCACCTGACCGCTTCAACATTTTCATTTCCGATCTCACCGTCGGCGTCGCGGTCCGGGTCCGTCGAACCCGCCCGCTTAATCCCCGGGCGCTCGAACCGCCGACCATGATCACGACCGACCGCATGGCGGCCGTCGACGCCAACGCGGCCGCGCTCGGCGTGCCGCGGAAACAGCTGATGGAGTCGTCCGGCAACGCGGTCGCCCGCGAGGTGCGGGCCGTCGCGGACCCGGGCGCGACGGTCGCGCTGGTCTGCGGCCGCGGGAACAACGGCGGCGACGCCCTCGTCGCGGCGCGGTTCCTCGACGCGTACGACGTGACGGTCCACCTGCTCGGTCGCCCCGAGACGATCCGGACCGATATCGCGCGAGAGAACTGGGACGCGCTCCGAAACGCGGAGGTCCCGACGGAGGCGGCGACGGACTCGATGGCGCTCGACCTCGGTGGCGCAGGCGACGACGCCGACGTGATCGTCGACGCGATGCTCGGGTCGGGCGTCTCGGGCGCGCTCCGCGAGCCGGAACGCACGGCGGCCGAGGCGATCAACGCGAGCGACGCGACGGTGGTCGCGGTCGACGTTCCCTCCGGGATCGACGCCGACACCGGCGACCCGACCGGTGGCCCGGGTTCGGTCGCCGTGAACGCCGACCGCGTGGTGACGTTCCACGACGAGAAGCCCGGCCTCGGCGCGCTCGACGCCGCGGTCACCGTCGCCGATATCGGGATCCCGGCCGCGGCGGAGCGGTACACCGGGCCGGGCGACCTCCTCGGACTCGGCCGCGACCCGGACTCGCACAAGGGCGAGAACGGCGAGGTCCTCGTGGTCGGCGGCGGACCGTACGCGGGCGCGCCCACCCTCTCGGCGCTCGCGGCGCTCCGGGCGGGCGCGGACCTCGTCCGCGTGGCCTGTCCCGAGTCGGTCGCGAGCGAGGTTCAGGGGTTCTCGCCGGACCTCATCGTCCGCGCGCTCCCCGGCGACCGCGTCGGTCCGTCGCACGCGGAGCGGATCGCGTCGCTCGCGGTCGGCAGCGACGTCGTCGTCCTCGGCCCGGGACTCGGAGACGACGACGGGACCGAGGCGTTCGTCCGCGAGTTCCTGACGGGGTACGGGGGCCGCGCGGTCGTCGACGCCGACGCGCTCCGCGTCGTCCCCGAGGTCGACACCGACGCCGACCTGATCTGTACGCCGCACCAAGGCGAACTCGTCGACATGGGCGGCGAGACGGCGACGGACCCCGACGAGCGCGCCGAACTGGTCCGCGAGTTCGCGGCCGACCTCGGCCACGCGCTGCTCGTGAAGGGCGCGGTCGACGTGATCTCCGACGGGGACGACGTCCGGCTGAACCGCACCGGGAACCCGGGGATGACGGTCGGCGGGACCGGCGACGCGCTGGCGGGAACGGTCGGCGCGCTGGCGGCCGTGACCGACCCGTTCCGAGCGGCCGCGGTGGGCGCGTACGTCGTCGGGCGCGCCGGCGACGCGGCCGCGGACGCGAACGGGACCGGACTGGTGGCGACGGACTTACCCGACCGGCTGCCGGAGGCGATGCGTAATGAGTGAGGACCCCGAGACCGACGCCGAACCGAACGGCTCGGCCCGTGCGACCGCCGACGGCGACGAACTGACGCACACGACCGCCGACGGCGACGTCCAGATGGTCGACGTCGGCGACAAGCCCGACAGCAGCCGTCGCGCGGTCGCGCGCGGCGAGATACGACTGACGCCGGAGACGATCGCCGCGGTCGAGGCGGACGCGGTCGAGAAGGGCGACGTGCTCGCCACCGCGCGGATCGGGGCGGTTCAGGCCGTGAAACACACGTGGGAGACGATCCCGATGTGTCACCAGATCCCGATCACGAACGTCGACACCGACTTCTCGGTCGGCGACGACCGGATCGAGCTGACGGTCGCGGTCGAGACCACCGGGAAGACGGGCTGTGAAATGGAGGCGCTGGAGGGAGTGACGACAGGACTCAACACGGTCTGGGACATGGTGAAGGCGGCCGAGAAGGACGCGGACGGCGGGTACCCCGACACCGGAATTGCGGGCGTCGAGGTCGTCGAGAAGCGGAAGGAGACGGTCGGCGAGTAGTCGGCTCGGTCTGGAAGACGGCAGCCGGCGGCGACCGACGACGGCCGACGGCGGTCCTACCGGTCGAGGAACGGTGGGATCACGACCTCGGCGCGCTTCTCGTCGCCGCGCACGACGACGCTCACCTCAGTGCCGGCGTCGGCGTACGACTCGTGGAGGTAGCCGAGACCGATCGGCTCGTCGAGGGTCGGACTCATCGTCCCGGAGGTCAGCTTCCCGACGCGCGTGAGGTCGCCGTCGGTGACGGCGTAGCCGCCGCGGGGCACGCCGCGTTCGAGGAGGCGGACGCCGACGAACTTCTCGTCGACGCCCTCCTCCTTCTGGACCTCCAGCGCGTCGCGGCCGACGAACTCCGTGTCGAGTTTGACGACGAAGCCGATCCGCGCCTCGTAGGGGGTGCGGGGCTCCTCCTCCGGGTCGAAGTCCTGCCCGGAGAGGAGATAGCCCATCTCGGTGCGGAGCGTGTCGCGCGCGCCGAGGCCGCACGGCTGCGCCGGGTCGGGACCGTCGACGAACGCGTCCCACACGGCCTCGACGGAGCCGGCCGGACACATCACCTCGAAGCCGTCCTCGCCGGTGTAGCCGGTGCGCGCGACCCAGCTCTCCACGTCCGCGACCGCCGCCGTCGTCGCCTCGAACTTCGACAGCCCGACGACGCGGTCGCGGGGGGTCGCCTCGTCGAGCGCGTCGGCCGCGTCCGGGCCCTGAACCGCGAGCATCGCCCAGTCGTCGGTGACGTTCGCGACGGTCGCGTCGAGGCCCCACTCGTCGCGGTGGTCGACCCATCGGTCGTGGGTCCCTTCGTCGTGGCCCGCGTTCGGCACGAACAGGTACGCGGGGTCGCCGCTCGGCGCGTCGAGGTGGCCTCCGGTCGCGTCGCCGTCGGGGTCCGCGTCGAGGTCCGCGAGCGACGCGGCCGCCTCCCCGGCAGCGGTTCCGTCTGGAAGCCGGTAGACGACGGTGTCGTCGAGCATGACGCCGTCCTCGTTCGTGATCGCGGCGTACTGGGAGTCGCCGGGGTCGAGCGCGCTCACGTCGTTGGTCGTGAGCCGGTTCATCAGTGCTGTCGCGTCCGGGCCGGCGACCTCGATCTCGCCCATGTGCGAGACGTCGAAGACGCCGACCGACTCGCGGACCGCGGCGTGTTCCGTCTGGATGGAGTCGAACTCGACCGGCATCTGCCAGCCGCCGAAGTCGGTGAACTTCGCGCCGCGCGCGTCGTGGGCCCCGTGGAGCGGAGGGAGGCGATCGGTCATACCCGAACCTCTCTCGGACGTACCTAAGGTTTTGTGACATCGGCGGTCGGCGGACGGGAAGAGCGAGTCCTCGGGCGGGACGACGACCGCTCGGCCGACAGCCTCAAGCGGTCGCCGGTCCCCCTACCGGGCGTGAGCAGCCCCCGCCCCGATCGCACCGGTGCGATCGCGCCTGCGGTCGCGATCCTCCTGATCGCGCTCCTGTTCGGCGCGCTCGTCGGGACGTGGCCCCCGTTCGTCGCGGTCGAGAGCGGCAGCATGGCCCCCGGCGTCGAGCGCGGCGACCTCGTCGTCGTCACCGCGACCGACCGGCCGCCGTGGGGCGACCTCGCGACGGCGGCCGACCCCGACGCGCCGACGCGGCTCGGCGGAGCCGGCGACGTGGTCGTGTACACCGTTCCGGGTGCCGGGGGCAGACCGGTGTTCCACCGGTTGGCGTTCCGCGTCTCCGCCGGCGAGGACTGGACGGACCGGGCCGACCCGGCGCTCCTCTCCGGCGACTGCGTCGAGCTCTCGACCTGTCCGGCCCCCTACGACGGGTACGTCACCTACGGCGACGCGAACGACCTGTACGACCAGAGTGCGGGTATCGCCCCGGTCGTCCCCGAGGAGTGGATCGCCGGGAAGGCGCTGTTCGCGGTGCCGAATCTCGGCTGGATCCGGGTCGGCATCGACGCGGCGGCCGCGCGGTACGGCGGGGTCGCGACCGCGGTCGTCCTCGTCGGCTCCGCGGGGCTCGCCGGCGGAGTCGGCGCGCTGCTCTTGGGCCGTCTCCGGCGGAGTACACGACGGTGACCCGAACCGACGACGATGCGGTTCTCGAATAGCCGGCAACGATGGCGGAGGCATTTGTAATCAGAGAACCGTCGCGTCGGGATGTCCGCCGCGGGAATCGTTCCACAACACCCTTTCTGTTACGGGTTCGGCGCGCTGCCCGGAGACGGATCGGTCGCGCCGGGGCCGTCCGACGCCGCCTCCTCGCCCGCCGAGACGCCGCCCTCGCCGTCCGCCGGCCAGATCGCCGTGACGACCGCGTCGGTCGCGTCGGTCTCGACCGCGGCGTACGCAAACCCGCGGTCGTCAAGCCGCGGGAAGAGGAACTGCGGGGCCCGGTCGTTGTACTGGACCAACACGTCGTCGTCGCCGAGGGTCTCGACGCGTTCGAGCGTCTCGCGGAGCGGTTTCGGCGGCCCCAGCTCGCGGACGTCGAGGGGGACCGTCTCCCCGCCCGCGGGAGCGTCCGTCCGCTCGGCCACCGCCCGTTCGATCGCCGCCGGATCGCCGGTCTCGGATGCCATACCCGAAGAGACGGACGCCGGCCCCGGGTCGTTTGTGACGAACATGTTCCGACGGTCGCGGAGCCGAAGGTACTTTCACGCCGGCACCGAACGCACGCGCATGGCACAGGCACGCCTCCGCGTGGACATCCCGGAGGGCCCGTGGGTCGGCGACGTCTCGCGGGAGTTCCCGGACGTGCGGTTTCAGGTGTTGACGGCGACGCCCGACGACGGCGCGGGGTTCGCGCTGGTCCGGATCACCGACGACGACACGGACCCGATCCTCGACGCGATCGCGGACCACAACACGATCACGCACTCCTCGGTGATGGCCGAAGACGACGGGATGGTCACCGTTCAGGTCGAGGCGCTCGTCCCGCTGCTCCAGACCGTCGCCAAGCGGGCGGGGGTTCCCATCGAGATGCCGGTCGAGATCCGCGACGGCGTCGCCCGCGTCGACGTCACGGGCGACCACGAGCGCGTCGCGGAGTTCGGCGACGCGCTCCGCGACGTGGGGGCCGACTTCGAGGTCGAGTACGTCCAACAGCGCGTGAACCCCGGCGGATCGCTCACGGAACGCCAGCGCGAGGTCCTCTTCGAGGCGGTCGACCGCGGCTACTACGACGTGCCCCGGGAGACCACGCTCACCGAGGTGGCTGACCACGTCGGTATCGCCAAATCGACCTGTAGCGAGGTGCTCCAGCGCGTCGAGCGCACCATCGTCCGGGAGTTCGTCGACGACCTCCCGCGCCGCCCCGTCGACTTCGACTCGCCGGACGACGACGGGATCGAGCGGATTCAGTAGGCGGTCAAACTCCGAACTTCTTCCGGTCAGTCCGCTTCCTCCGGTTCCGGCTCCGGCTCGATCCGGAACAGTCGCCAGTAGAGCAGCGCAAGCACCGCGATCACGGTCAGGATTCCGGTCGCGCGGGCGACGGTCGATATCAGAGTCCCGTAGCCGCGGACCGCGGCGGCGACGTCGCCGAGCGCCGCGACTCCGATTCCGAGCAGGAACACGACGACCCAGAGGAGACGACGGACCGATTCGAGTTGTTCGTCCGTTTCGGAGGGCATCGCCACCAGTTCCGACCGTATGTCGGATAACTCCACCGGAGTCGGGAATCACGGACGGTCGACGGCGCTCACAGCCGCCGTCGCCGAACCAGCACGGCCGCGGCGGCGAGGGGGACGACGCACCACGCGACGAGCGCGAGCGACAGCGAGACCGTCGAGAGCCCGCTGCCGGCGAGGACGGCGGTGAACCCGCCGCCGGCCGTCGTGCCCAGTCCGCTCAAGACGAGCACGCGGAACGCGCTCACCGGGTTCGAGAGGACTAGCGCCGACAGCGCGGCGTCCGGCAGTTCGACGGCCGCGACGACGCCGAGCGCGAGCAGGTCGTGGACCAACACGAACCACACCCAGACCAGAAGCGACGCGCCGAGCGCGTGGGTCTTCTCGCTGGCGACGGTCGACAGCAGGATCGCGACCGAGAGGAACGCGGCCCCGACGGCGACCGCGCCGCCGAGGAACCCGAGGAACGCGGACAACGCGCCGATCCCGAACTCGCGGACGATCAGCGCGCCGGTGAAGGCGAACCCGAGGACCGTCGCGCCCGCCAGCACGGTCCCCCGTCCGAGGTACGTCCCGGCGACGACCTCGCTCCGGCGGACCGGCAGCGAGAACACGACCGCGAGCCACCCCTCGTCCTCGCGGCCGACGATCGCGTCGTAGCCCAAGGCGAGCGCCGCGAGCGGGACGAGGTAGGCGGCGAGGCTCGTCAGCGACGCGACGACGCGCTCCGCGCCCGCCGGCCCGACCGCGGAGCCGCTGAACGTCATGATCACCCCGCCGAAGACGACGAACAGCCCGGTCAACGCGAGCGCCCACCGGCTCCGGACCGCCAGCCGGTACTCGGTGACGGCGACGACGAAGACGTGGCGGAGCGCATCGCGCACGCCGTCGCTCGCCTCGGTCTCGGCGGCGTCCGCGGTCGCCTGCGACATCGAGTCCGTCGCCTCGGCGTCCGTGCCGCCGTCGAGCGCGCTCACCGCGGCCGTCGCGTCGGGGTGGCCGCCGTCGGGGCGGGTTCCCTCCCGTTCATCTCTCTTCGCAGCTTCCTCCACTTCTGGCTCCGCTGTCGGTCGCTCAGTCGGGTCACTCATGGTGTCACCTCCTCGCGCTCGGCGCTGGCGTCGCGTGGCCGGTCCCCGACCGCCTCGCGGAACGCGGCGCGGAGACCGCCGTCGGGGTTCGTCTTGTCCGCCGCGTCGCCGTCGCACTCGCCGGGCCCTCCGGTCTCGGAGGTCGCGAGTTCGCCGACGGGGCCCGCCGCGCACACGCGACCGGCGTGGAGGACGGCCGCGCGGTCGCAGAGACGCTCGACCTCGCCGAGCACGTGCGAACAGAACACCACCGTCGCGTCGGTGTCGGTCGCTATCTCCTCGACGATGGCGTGGAACTCGTCGACGCCGCGCGGGTCGAGTCCCGCGGTCGGCTCGTCGAGGATCAAGATGTCGGGGTCGGGCAACAGCACCGTCGCCAGCCCGAGCCGGCGGCACATCCCGTTCGAGTAGCCCGAGACGCGGCGGTCGGCCTCGTCGGGGGTCAGTCCGACCCGTTCGATCGCCTCGGCGGTCCGACCGTCCGTCGGGAGGCCGCGGATCGCCCGGTGAACCCCCAGCACCTCCCGGCCGGTGAGCCCGTCCGGGAAGCCGATGTGTTCCGGAAGGTAGCCGACGCGCTCGCGGACCTGCCGCCCGTTCTCGGTCACGTCGGTGCCGCCGACGGCGACCGTCCCGGTGTCCGGCCGGTCGTGACCGACGAGCAGCCGGAACAGCGTCGATTTGCCGGCCCCGTTGGTGCCGATGATCCCGAACGTCGAGCCGCTCGGGACCGAAAGCGAGAGCCCGTCGAGGGCGGTCACGTCATCGTACGTCTTCCGCACGTCGGTCGCGTCGATTTTCATGGTGTGTCCTCCGTGTCCGCGGTTCGGTTCGCGGCGCGGGCCGTCCCGTCGCCGGTGCGCCCGCCGGCGTTCGCCGTGCCGTCCGGCTCGTACGCCCGCCAGTCGTGGTTCGGCTCGACGAGGGGGTGGCGGTCGATGACGCCGGGCGTCTCGATGACCGGGAAGGAGCTCTCGGCCATCCGCACCGCCTCGAACGCCGGGCTGTCGACGAACGCCGCGGCCTGCGGGTGGTCGGCCACGAGGTTCTCGACAATCCCGACGGGTCGGTGTCGGATCTCGCTGACGCCGTCGCCGTCGCGGTCGGCGACGCGAGCGCCCGACCAGTAGTTGCCGCGGTCGGTGCCGTTCCACGCGGCGAGCGAGTTCCGCACGGTCTCGACGGCTCGGTCGTTGCGGACGAAGCTGTTGCCCGCGACGACCTCGCTCCCGCTCTCGGCGGCGCTGTGGACCCCGATCCCGTTGCGGTAAATCAGGTTGTCGACGAGCCGGTTCCCCTGCGCGTTGTAGAGGTACAGGCCGTTCCGGTTCGCGACGAGGTGGTTACCCGCGATCGTCGAGTCCTCGATGTCCTTGGCCATGATCCCGTGGCCGCTGCTGTCGTCGTTTCGGAGGGCGGTGTTGTTCCGCACCGTCAGCCCCTCGCTCACCATCAGCGCGTAGCCGACGCCGTTGTCGGCCGCGACGTTGTCGACGAGTCGGTTGTCGTCCGAGTACATGTAGTGGACGCCGTACCGCGTGTTCCGGATCGTGTTGTTCTCGGCGAGCACGTCCGCCGCCCACGAGAAGTAGATCCCGTCACGGGCGTCCGCGATCTCGCTGTCGCGGACGACCGTGCCCGTCGTCTCGTACAGGTGGATCCCGTTCCCGCGGTCGGTCCGCGGGAACACCTCCTCGCGGCCGTCGATTCGAACGTCCTCGATGACGGCCTCGTCGGCCGAATCGATCCAGATCCCGTACGCCGTGTCGGTGATCCGGACCGACTCGACCCGGGCGCGGTCCCCGGAGACGAAGACGCCGGCGTCCTCGGTCCCGAGGTCGCTGCCAGAGCCGCGTATCCAGACGCCGGAGACGGTGACGTTCTCGCCGCTCACGGTGAGCACGCGTCCCTCGCCGCCGCCGTCGATCACCGCGCCGCCGTCGCTCGCGACGAGCCGCAGATCGTCGACGCTCGCGTTCACGCGCTCGTCGAACCGCCCGTCGAGGACGACCGTGTCGCCCGGCTCGGCGGCGTCGACCGCCGCCTGCGCCGACGCGAACGACTCTCCGTCGAGCGTCGCGGTCCCGTCGCGGTCGGGCGCGGTCGCGCCCGTCGCGGCCACGTCGGTCGCGACGGTGAGTCCGGAGTCGGTGGCGGCGTTCAGCGTCGCTCCCGCCTCGCTCGCGTCCGCCGCACCCACGCCGGCGGCAGGGACCCCGAGGGCGAGCGCGATCCCGAGCGCCGCGACGACGCAGGCGGCCGCGAGGAAGCCGGCCTCGACGCGGTCATCGGGCATGGTCACCTCCGCCGATGTCGCGATCGGTGGTGGTCGAGTCGGCGTCGTTTTGGCCTCGGTCGCCGCCCTCACCGCTCGCGACCCGTTCGCGGACCGCGCCGGGGAGCGCGACCGCGAGCGCCGGGAGTTCGCTCACGGTCGCCTCGATGTCCCGCGCGAGGTACGCGGTCGCGAGCAGCGCGAGGGCGACGACGGTCATGTACCCCCCGGGACCGAACCACGCGAAGCCGCTGATGTTGGCCACCTCGTAGGCCCCCAGAAGCGGCGGCGTGAACCCCTCGATACCCCGGAGCGGCGCGTCGGGGTCGAGCGAGTGGCCGGCCTGATAGAGCCGGTACTGGATGAACGCGAACATCCCGACGAAGACGGTGATCGTCCCGACGAACTGCGCGGTGAGTCCGGCCTTCAGCTTGCGGACAGTCGGCGCGAACGCGACGAACGCGCCGGTCAGCGCCAGCCCGACGAACACGACCGGACCGAGCAGCCACTCGGGGACGTCGATGGCCGCCGCCGCCACCTCGTAGTTCGGGTCGATGAACACCGGATCGGGGTAGTAGAACCCTGCGTACTTGTTGAGTCCCTGTACCTCGGCGAAGTCGCCGCCCAGACGCGGGTAGGCGTACAGCTCGATGAGCAGCTCCTGACCGGGGTACTGCGGTGCCGTGAGCGTGATCTGCCACATCGGGACCAACAGCGCGCCGACGAGCAGCGCCGCCGCTGCCAGCGGGAGCGCGCGTCGGATCTCGGTCAGCCGCGCGAGCGACGAGCGCATGGCGTTATTCCTCCGGTTTGACGATGAGCCGCGAGCGCATCTCCAAGTGCAGCGCGCTGCAGAAGTGCGCGCAGTAGATCCAGTAGACGCCCGGCTCGTCCGCGGTGAACGTCGCCTTGCGCGTCTCCTGCGGGGCGATCCGCATGTGGACATCGTGGTCCGGGATCGCCACCGAGTGGAGCATGTCGCTCGTGGTCTCGATGTTCGTCACCTGCATCTCGACCTCGTCGCCCTCCTGGACGACCATCTCCTGGAACCCGTAGTGGTTCCGGGTCGAGTACATCTCGATCTCGACGCGGTCGTCGCCGACCCGCTCCATCGACGACTCGCCCTCGGCCGTGTGGCTGAGTTCGAGGTCCTCGGGGTCGTAGACCGCCTTCGGGTCGAGCTTCGATTTGTGACAGATCGACGCGTCGTGCGGCTCGGCCTGCGCCGGCGAGTCCTTCACCAGCTCCATCCCGTTCTCGTCGTCGCCGATGTAGATCAGCTGGTCGTTCTCCGGGTGCTGCGGACCGACCGGGAGGAACCGGTCCTTCGAGAGCTTGTTCAGCGAGATGAGCCAGTCGCCCGCCGGGTCCTCCGTGTACGACTCCGCGGCGATGAGGTGGCCGGGGTTGTAGTGCACGTCGATCTTCTCTATCACCGGGCTCTCGGAGCGCGGCTCGGCGTTGACCGCCTCCTCGATGTCCCACTTGACGACCTGCGAGTCGATGAACAGCGTCGTGTACGCGTGGCCCCGCCCGTCGTAGGCGGTGTGGAGCGGCCCGAGACCGAGCTTCGGCTGGCCGACGATGGCGTCGGTCGGGTCGTCGACCTCGTCGATCTTGTCGATGTCGATGATCGACGCGGTCGGGTCGAGCTTCCCGCTGACGATCACGTACTCGTTGTCCGGGGTGACGCTGACTCCGTGCGGGCTCTTCGGCGTCGGGATGTAGGTGACGATAGGTTCGTCGCCTTGGTTGAGCGGGCTGTCCTTCCGCCCGTCGACGACCGGCACCTCGTTTATCGTCTCGTAGTTGCCGGCCTCGACGGCCGCCTCGATCCGGGGGATATCGAACGCCTTCACGTCGTCGCGGTCGGCGCGGGTCATCCCCGACTCGGTCGCGGCCTCCTCGGTGTTGTACGCGCTCGTGAAGAAGTACCGACCCTCCTTGCTCCCGTCGCCGTTGTCCATGTTGCCGTCGATGAGGACCTCCCACTCGACGTTCATCGACTCGGGGTTGATCGCGGCGAGCACGGAGCCGTAGGAGTCCGGATCTTCGAGGTTCCCGCTCCCGTCGTTGGGGATCGGCGTCCGGAACTCGCCGACGCCGAAGATGAGGTCGGTGTCGGGCAGCTGGGCGCACGCGCCGTGGGTCCCCTGCTGGTTCGGGATGTCGACGATGGCGTCCGTCTCGAAGTACGTCAGGTCGATCCGGGCCATCCGACCGTTCGCCTTGTCGTTGACGTACGCGAACCGGCCGTCGTAGTCGCCGTCGGTCTGGCTGATCCGCGGGTGGTGGGTGTCGCCCCACGAGTAGCCGCCGGCGTCTTCGAGCATCTGCTTGCTCTCGTCGTCGAACCCGTAGCCGCGCGAGGCGTCCGGGTTGAACACCGGGATCCGGATGAGTTCGCGCATCGACGGGAGCCCGTACACGCGGACGTCGCCGGCCTGCCCGCCGGACAGCAGCGCGTAGTACTCGTCGTGTTCGCCCGGCGGGACGGAGTTGTCGACGCCGCTCGCCGAGGCCGTTCCGTCGACGCCGTCGTCCTCGTTCAGCAGGCTGGAACAGCCCGCCAGCCCGCTGATCCCGCCGACCGCAGCGCCGGCCTTCATGAAGTCGCGGCGACGGACGCCGGGGAGCAGCGAGTCGAACCCGTCGGTCGAGCCGGTCGTCTGGTTGCCCGATTCCGCGTCCGTGGACCGCTGTGTGTCATTTGACATTGGTGAATCCGCGAGCGGCGATTCCCTCGCGACAGGCGGACGTTGCGGGCTCCGGTATAAATCACGTCAAGCGGCTCCCTGTGCGGTAGGAAGCGCGCGAACACGTTCGGCGATCGGTATCGGCGTTTCGAGGACGTGAGAACGCGGATCCGGTACTGCCGCAGGAAAAGGGTCAAAAACGAACCGTTCGCGGAATCGGCGGCCCGGCTCAGAACGCGCCGGGGTAGACGCTGATGTCGGCGTGGAGTCCCTCGCGGAGCGCGCTGTGGACGTGACAGATGCCCTCAGCGCGCTCGGCGACATCGGCGGCGGTCTCGTCGTCGAGGTCGGCCTCGACGTGGACGTCGAAGGCGATCGATTCGAGGTCGTCGTCGTCGTCCAGTTCGGCGCTCGCGTCGATCTGGATCTTGCCGAGCTCTTCCTCGCCGCGCTGGCTCCCGCCGACGCGGAACGCCGGGAGGTAACAGGAGGCGTACGTCGCGACGAGCGTCGCGTTCGGGTTCGGCCCCGTCTCGTCTGTCGCGTCGATCCGGAGGTCGAACTCGCCGACCTGACTGGTGCTGGCGTACCCTTCCTCGGAAACCGTGGATGTCTCGATGTCTGCCATAGTCGAGTGTCGGTTCGGTCGCGCGCGGATAAAGGTTATCGGCATCGGCACGGCGAAACCGCACCGAAAGGCGGCGTGACGCCCGCCGACTCGCGTCGGCGACGCGTCAGTCGTCGCCGCGAGCGCCGCCGACCGCTCCGGTCCCCTTTCGGAGGTCCGCCTCGATCGCCTCCAGCGTCCGCCCGTTCGTCTCGGGGACGGTGCGGTAGGTGAACAGTAGCGCGACGACGCTACAGGCTCCGAACAGCCAGAACGTCATCGGCGTGCCGATCCCGTCGAGCAGCACGGGGAACGACAGCGCCACCACGAGGTTCGCGAGCCAGTTGGCGACCGTCACGAGTCCCATCGCGCTCCCGCGGACGGCGAGCGGGTAGATCTCGGAGATGAGGAGCCAGAACACCGGCCCGAGTCCGATGGCGAAGAACGCGACGAACGACACGAGCGTGAGCGTCGCCAGCCACCCCATCCCGCCGGTCGGGTCGGCGAACTGGAAGACGAGGCCGGCGACGGCCAGCGACCCGATCATCCCGCCGGTCCCGACGAGCAGGAGCGGGCGGCGACCCACGCGGTCGACGAGGAGGATCGCGACCACCGTCATGACGACGTTGACGGTCCCGATGGCGACCGACGCGAGGATCGACTGCGAGCTGCCGAACGCGGTCGACTCTAGGATCGTCGGGGCGTAGTACATCACGGCGTTGATCCCGGTGATCTGCTGGAAGACGGCGAGCCCCAGCCCGACGATCAGCGCCGGACGCATCCACGGGCTAAGCAGGTCCCGCACCCCGTTCCCGGACTGCGCCTCGACCGTCGCTTCGATCTCCGACAGCTCCGACTCGATGTCACCGTCTCGCGTGCGACGCAGCACCGCGCGGGCCTCGTCGGTCCGGCCCTGCTCGTAGAGCCACCGCGGGCTCTCGGGCATCCGGACCATCCCGATCGCGAGCACGACGGCGGGAACCATCCCCGCGCCGAGCATGATCCGCCACGACCCGGAGCCGGAGAAGGCGTAGTTGACGAAGTACGACGAGAGGATCCCCACGGTGACCATCAGCTGGTTCAGGGACGTGAGGCCGCCGCGGACGGAGGGCGGCGCGATCTCGGAGATGTACAGCGGACCGACGATCGACGCGAACCCGATGGCGATCCCGTCGATCATCCGCCCCGCGACGAGCACCTCGACGGTCGGCGCGACCGCCATGAGGAACGAGCCGAGGAAGAACACCCCGGCCGAGAGCAAGATGAACCGCTTGCGACC
>NZ_LR594487.1:2671143-2679702 GCF_901686465.1 Halorubrum sp. DM2 | reverse complement strand
ATTTGAACCCCGGGCCTTCCCCGTGCCAGGGGGATGATCTACCACTGATCTACGAGCCCTCGACGCACTCGTTCGTTCCCCGCTGGATATATTAAGGCCTTCGACTCGGCGACGCGGCCGGCGTCGTGGCGCGATCCGCTCAGATCCGATTCGAGTCCACGTACACGTCGAGGTCGACGTCGCGGGTCGACCCCTCCAAGTCCTGGACGGCGCGCTCGACGACGCGTTCGGCCTCGCTTCTGATCAGCGGGATCGCCTTCTTCAGCACCCAGTCGAACGAGACCAGCCGCGGGAGATCAAGCGCGTCGGAACTGGCCGAGCCGGGGTCGAACTCGACTTCGAGCGCGACCTCGCAGGGGGCGTTGCCGTTCGGATCGGCGTCGCTCGGGTCTTCCGGGTCGTCGACGCCGTCACCGATTTCAGGGGGCGTCACCCGCCAGCAGCCGCCGGCGTCGATGTCCTTCGTGATCTCCCAGTCGATCCGCTCCGGCGGCTCGACGCCGGTCACCTCCGAGCGCGCGGTGTAGGAGATTTTCCACCACGCGAAGGTGAGCGCGTATTGGGTGCCGGGACCGCCGTCACCGGAGACGGTCGTGACCTCCCGGAGGTACTCCGAGTAGTTCGCGTACTGCGGGAAATCGAGCAGGAACGCGTACACCTCTTCGGGGTCGGCGTACACCTCCGTACTCACGACGAGTTCGTCCACGTACGGTGGTTTGAGCCGCGCTTATTAAACCGTCCGGCGATATGTGGTCGGAGTCAACGGGAGTGTTCCAGCGACCGAGATCGCCGAAGCCCCAGTCGCTCGCTACGACGCAGTCGCTGCTGTGGACACGACCACCGAAGCCCCAGCCGGGAGGCGGGCGCACGCTCGCTGCGGTCCTCAGTCGCTCGCTGCGCTCGCTCCCTGCGGTCCTTACTTCGCCTGCGCCCGCCTCCCGGCTGCCCCTTCGAGTCCCACCCCGCAACCGCACAGCACCTCACACCTCCCCAGCCTCGTCGACCGGTCTCTGCTTCGCTCCGACCGGTCGACTCCCTCGCGCGGTGCTCCTCGCGGCCGCCGAGGGCGGCCGCTCGGAGGCGCACGCCGGTGACTGTGGTCGGTGAGTTGTGAGCGCTACGGTCGGAGCAGTCGTCCCATGTCAGACCCGGAACGGGCCGCCGAAGCCGTCGGATACATGGGGGTCGCAGCGCTCGTACGCCCATGGCCGCAGACGATCGCAACGCCTTCGAAGTGTATCGCGACCGGGTCGACCGGCCGCTCGCTCGGCTGTTCCGCGAGTACGGGGCGGCCGAGGCCCACTGGCTCGTGATCGGGATGGTCGCCAACGTCGTCGCCCGCGTCGCGGGGCTGCTCCCGCCGGTCGTCCTCGGGGTCGCCATCGACGCCGTCTTCACCGGCACCGGTCCCTACACGCTCCCGATCGTTCCCGACGTCTGGCTCCCGACCGATGACAGCGCGCAGTTCCGGTTCTCGGTGCTTCTCATTTTCGGGTCCTTCTTCGTGACGGGCGTGTTCACGTACATCTACGGCATCGCCGCGAACAACTTCGCCCACGGCGTGATGCACGAGGTCCGCACCGACTCCTTCGACCAGATGCAGCGGCTCGACATGACCTTCTTCGACGAGAAACAGACCGGAGAGGTCATGTCCGTACTCAACAACGACGCGTCGAACCTGGAGGTCTTCCTCGACAACGCCTTACAGAACTCCGCCCGGCTCGGCGTGATGGTGGTCGGCATCGCGGGCGTCCTCGTCTACTACAACTACGAACTCGCGGCCGTCACGCTCGCCGCCATTCCGCTGATGGTCCTCTTTACGATCTGGTTCATGCGCGCCGTCGAGCCGCGGTACGTCGCGCAGCGCTCGGTCGTCGGCGACCTCAACACCGCCCTCGAAAACGCGCTCTCCGGCGTCGAGCTGGTGAAGACCTCCAACACGGAGGCGTACGAGAGCGAGCGCGTCGAGGACGCCTCCTACTCGTACTTCCAGCGGACGATGTCGATCCTCCGGCTCAACTTCGTCTACCGACCCGGGATGGAGCTGCTCGCCGGGCTGGCGTTCGCCGCCACGTTCGCGGTCGGCGGGTACTGGCTGGAGAACGGCGCGCCCGGTCCGTTCACGACGGAGCTAACGGTTGGGACGTTCGTCACCTTCGTCCTCCTCACCCAGCAGTTCGTCGCCCCGCTCGCGGAGGTATCGAACATCATCGACCAGTACGAGAACGCGAAGGCCTCCTGCGAGCGCGTGTTCGGCCTGCGCGACATCCCGGTCCGCATCGAGGACGCGGACGACGCGATCGAACTCGGCGGCGGGCGGAACGACGGCGGATCGCGTAGCGACGGCGGCAGAACGGGCGGCGACGGCAGCGGAACGAGCGGCGACGGCCGGACGCGCAGCGACGGCCGAACGCCCGCCGAGGGAGGCGACCACGGCGGCGTCGCCGGGGCGGTGGAGTACGACGACGTCTCGTTCGCGTACCCCGAGAACGCCCTGATGGACCCCGCCGACGCCGACGAACGGGTCCTCCGCGGGGTCTCCTTTTCGGCCGATCCCGGCGACACCGTCGCCTTGGTCGGCCCGACCGGCGCGGGGAAATCGACGCTGCTCAAGCTCCTCCTCCGACTCTACGACGTGACCGACGGCGCGATCCGCGTCGACGGCCACGACGTCCGCGACGTGACCGTCGAGAGCCTCCGCTCGTCGGTCGGCTACGTCGCACAGGACACCACGCTGTTCGACGGCACCATCGCCGAGAACATCCGCTACGGTCGGTTCACGCGGGTCGATGCGGGCAGCGACGGGAACGACAGCGACCGCGGAGACGGCGACAGCGGAGGCGACGACGAGGAGGCGATCCGCGAGCGCGTGATCGAGGCCGCGAAGGCCGCGGAGGCCCACGAATTCATCTCGTCGCTGCCGAACGGCTACGAGACGCGGATCGGCGAACAGGGCGTGAAGCTCTCCGGCGGCCAGCGCCAGCGGCTCGCTATCGCCCGGGTCGTGCTTCAGGACCCCGCAATCTTGATCTTAGACGAGGCGACCTCGGCGGTCGACACGGAGACGGAGATGCTGATCCAGCGCTCGCTCGACCGGCTCGCGGCCGACCGCACCACCTTCGTCATCGCGCACCGGCTCTCGACGGTGACCGACGCCGACACCGCGCTCGTGTTAGAGGACGGGGCGGTCGTCGAGCGGGGGAGCCACGAGGAACTACTGGCCGAAGACGGGCTGTACGCGAAGCTCTGGGGCGTACAGGCCGGCGAGATAGACGAGTTGCCGGAGGAGTTCGTCGAGCGTGCCCGCGAGCGCCACGTCGAGCGCGCGGTCGAGCGGGCGACCGAGAGCGAAGTCGACTCCGAGACGCTGGAGTGACCGCTCGACTCGCCTGACTTCTTTCCGCGTCAGTCGTCGCCCGAGACCTGTCCGGCCGCGTCCGCGTCGCCGGCGGGGACGACCGCGGCCGGCGCGGGCGGCTCGTCGCGCACGTCGTCGCCGATCCCCTCGGCGATGACGTCGGCGTACGCGTCGGGGAAGACCCGGACGAAGTCGTCGAGCGCGGCGTCCCAGTCGTCGAGCAGGTCGGCCGCGCGCTCGCTGTCGGTGTACGCGCGGTGGTTCTCGACGAGCCGGCGGAGCATCCGCTCGTCGGCGTCGTCGAGCGATCCGGAGACCGAGACCATGCCGCGGTTCACGCGCTCGTCGAACCGGTCGTCCGGGTCGTACACGTAGGCGATACCGCCCGACATCCCGGCCGCGAAGTTCCGACCCGTGTCGCCGAGGACGGCGACGACGCCGCCGGTCATGTACTCGCAGCCGTGGTCGCCGACGCCCTCGACGACCGCCCGGACGCCGGAGTTGCGGACGCCGAACCGCTCGCCGGCGACGCCGTTGACGTACAGTTCGCCCGACGTGGCACCGTACAGCGCGACGTTTCCGACGACGACGTTCTCGGTCGGGTCGTAGGCGGCCTCCGCGGGCGTCTCGACAGTGATGCGACCGCCGGAGAGCCCCTTGCCGACGTAGTCGTTGGCGGCACCCGCGAGTTCCATCGTGACCCCGGACGCGAGGAACGCGCCGAAGCTCTGGCCGGCCTCGCCGTCGAACCGGCAGGAGATCGTGTCGTCCGGGAGCCCCTCGCCGCCGTGTTCCGAGACGACGCGGTTCGACAGCGTCGCGCCGACCGCGCGGTCGACGTTGCGGATATCGCGGGTGAGCGCGACCGGCGCGCCGTCCTCGATGGCGGGCGCGGCCTCGTCGATGAGGTCCCAGTCCAGCAGGTCGTCGATGCCGGTATGGGCCTGCTCGCGGACCTTCGTGCGGGACTCGCCCGCGGGTTCGGCGATCACCGCCGAGAGGTCGAGGTGCTTCGCCTTCTCGTGGTCGGTCTCGCGCTGGGTGAGCAGTTCGGGGCGACCGATGAACTCCTCCAGTTCGGTGTACCCCTGCTCGGCCATGATCTCCCGGAGCTCCTGCGCGATGAACGTCATGTAGTTGACCACGTGGTCCGGCTGGCCGGGGAACCGCTGCCGGAGGTCCTCGCGCTGGGTGGCCACGCCGACCGGACAGGTGTTCTCGTGGCACTGCCGGGCCATGACACAGCCCGAGGTGACGAGCGACGCGGTGCCGAAGATGTACTCCTCGGCCCCGAGCGCGGCCGCGACCGCGACGTCGCGCCCGGTCCGCAGCCCGCCGTCGGCCGACACGCGGATCCGGTCCCGCAGCCCGGTGGCGCGCAGCATCTGGTTCGCCTCCGCGAGTCCCAGTTCCCACGGCAGCCCGGCGTTCTTGATCGACGTCTTGGGCGACGCGCCGGTCCCGCCGTCGTGGCCGGAGACGTGGACCACGTCGGCGTTCGCCTTCGCGACGCCGGCCGCGATGGTGCCGATGCCGGCCTCGGAGACGAGTTTCACGTTGACATCGGCGTCCGGGCTCGCGGCCTTCAGATCGAAGATGAGCTGTTTGAGGTCCTCGATCGAGTAGATGTCGTGTTGGGGCGGCGGCGAGATGAGCCCGACGCCGGGCGTCGAACACCGGACGTGCGCGATCATCTCGTTGACCTTCTCGCCGGGGAGGTGACCGCCCTCGCCGGGCTTCGACCCCTGCGCCATCTTGATCTGGAGCTCCTCCGCGTTCGCGAGGTACTCCGCGGTGACGCCGAACCGACCGGAGGCGACCTGCTTGACGGTACACTCCTTCTCGGTGTCGAACCGCTCCGGCGGCTCGCCGCCCTCGCCGGTGTTCGACTTCGCGCCCAGTCGGTTCATCGCGATGGCGTTGTTCTCGTGGGCCTCCGGCGAGATGCTCCCGAGGCTCATCGCGGCCGTCGAGAAGCGCTCGACGATCGACTCGACCGACTCGACCGACTCGACCGGGACCGGGTCGCGGTCGGAGTCGAACTCCAAGAGACCGCGCAGCGACTGCAGCTCCTCGGTCTGGTCGTTGACCAGTTCCGCGAACTCGCGGTACTGCTCGTAGTCGCCGCCGCGGACCGCCTGCTGGAGCGTGCCGACGGTCTGGGGGTTCCACCCGTGTTTCACGCCGGTCGAGCGGTGTTCGTACTCGCCGGTCGTCTCCAGTTCGGGGTCGGCACCGAACGCCATCGCGTGTCGGGTGCGGAGGTCGTCTTCGATCTGCTCGATCCCGATCCCCTCGGTCCGGATCTCCGTCCCCTCGAAGTACTCGGCGACGAACTCCGAGGCGAGTCCGACCGCCTCGAAGATCTGGGCCCCCTGGTAGGACTCCATCGTGGAAATGCCCATCTTCGCCATCGTCTTCAGGAGGCCGTCCTCCAGCGCGTGGCGGTACGCCGCGAGCGCCTCGTCCTCGTCGGCCCCGTCCGGGCCGGCGACCACGTCGGCGATGGAGGCGTACGCGAGGTACGGGTCGACCGCGTCCGCCCCGTAGCCGACGAGCGTCGCGAGGTGGTGGACCTCGTGCGGCTCGCCGGACTCGACGACGACGCCCGCGCGGTTGCGGAGGCCCTTGCGGACGAGGTGGTGGTGGACCGCGCCGGTCGCGAGCAGGCTCGGCACCGCGAGCCGGTCCGGGCCCACGGCCCGGTCGGAGAGCACGACGACGTCCGCGCCGTCCTCGATGGCGGCCGCCGCGTCCCCGCGGACCCGGCTCACGGCGTCGACGAGCGACCCCTCGCGGTCGTACGTGATGTCGACCGTGACCGACGAGAACCCGGGACCGCCGGACGCGTCCCCGTCCTCGTCGTCCGGAATCCGTTCGCCCGGTCCCGGGAGGTCGCGGAGGGCGGCGGTCTCGGCGTCCGTCAGGACCGGGGTGTCCGCGACGATCTGTTCCGCGTGTTCCGGCGTCTCCGCGAGGAGGTTGCGCTGGTCCCCGATGCGGGTCTCAAGCGAGGTGACGAGCTCCTCGCGGATGTAGTCGATCGGCGGGTTCGACACCTGCGCGAACAGCTGCTTGAAGTAGGTGAAAAGCGGGCGGTCGATGTCGGCGAGGACCGACAGCGGCGTGTCGTCGCCCATCGAGCCGACCGGGTCCTTCCCCTCCGCCGCCATCGGCTCAACGAGGTGGTTCAGCGAGTCGGTCGTGTAGCCGAACGCGGCCTGGTGGGCGCGGACGGTCGGTTCGGTCTCGTCGGGGTCGCTCACCGCTGAGTCGTCCGGGTCGAGGTCGCTCCCGTCGACTCCGGCCGCAACCCCGCTTTCGTCGGTGAGCGCGCCCAAGTCGACCTGCCCGCGGTCGACCCACTCGCCGTACCGGTCGTCGGTGAGGTCCTCGAACACCTCGTCGTCGGGGACGATCCGGCCCGTTTCCGGGTCCGCGACGAAGATCTCGCCGGGCTGGAGCCGCCCGCGCCGACGCACGTCGGCGGGGTCGGTGGGGAGCGCGCCGACCTCGCTGCCGACGACGAGTCGGTCGTCGGTCGTCACCTCGTAGCGGCACGGCCGGAGCCCGTTGCGGTCCAAGACGCCAGCGACGCGCTCGCCGTCGAAGCCGATGACGAGGGCGGGGCCGTCCCACGGCTCGACGAGCGAGGCGTGGTAGTCGTAGAAGTCCGCGCGGTCGTCGTCCATCAGGTCGTCGCCGCGGAACGCCTCCGGGATCAACATTCGGAGGGCGTGCGGGAGGTCGCGGTCCGTCTGGAGGAGGAGTTCGAGCGCGTTGTCCACGCTCGCGGTGTCCGACTGGTTCGGATCGTCGATCACCGGCTTGATCGTGTCGAGTTCGGCCCCGAACGCCGGGTGTTCGAGGTCGTTCTCGCGGGCTCGCATCCAGTTGACGTTGCCGCGGATCGTGTTGAACTCGCCGTTGTGGACGATGTTCCGGTACGGATGCGCGAGGTGCCACGCGCCGAGCGTGTTCGTCGAGAAACGCGCGTGGACGAGAGCGACGTGGCTCGCGAACCGCTCGTCGGTCAGGTCGGGGTAGTAGTCCGCGAGCTGTGACCCCTTCAGGAGTCCCTTGTAGACGACGCGCTGGCGGTCGAGCGAGCAGACGTAGAAGCGGCCGGCACCGTCGACGTCGGACACCTCGTTTTCGATCTCGCGTCGCGCGGCGTACAGCGCGCGGTCGAACCCGAGCAGGTCCGGGTCGGCGTCGTCCGGCCGGGTTTCGTCGGTCGTGAACCGCTGGGCCAGCCCCGCGCCCTCGACGGGGGCGACGAACACCTGCGACACCTCCGGTTCCGATTCGAGGGCCGTCGCGCCGAGGTCGGCGTTGTCGGTCGGGACCGAGCGCCACGCCAGCACCTCCAGCCCGTAGACGGCGCACACCTCGGCGATGACGTCGTGGATCTCCGCCTGAACGCTCGGTTCCGGCGGCATGAACACGGAGCCGACGGCGTACTCCTCCGGGAGGTCGGCGTCGACGACCTCGCGGAAGAATTCGTCGGGCCGGGCGACCATGATCCCCGCGCCGTCGCCGGTGTTCTCTTCCGCGCCGGTCGTCCCGCGGTGTTCGAGGTTCTCAAGTAGCGTAATCGCGTCCGAGACGGCCTCGTGGGTCGGGTCGGCGTCGAGGTCGACGACGCCGCCGATACCGCAGTTCGATCGGTCGTCCGTCGGCGCTGCCAGCCCCTCCTGACCCGAAGACTCCGAGTCGCGTACGCCCCGGGTGGTACTACGTGACTTGGTCATACACTCGCATACGAGTGAACAGTTAAAGGTATGACCCTGATAGGGGTAGGATCCATCGTACACACATTAGGGAATATAAGGTAATTATCCATCACGGGTGGTGAACAAATCACACACCACAGATTTGATCAACAACTGTGTCCGTCAAATTCTCGTCTCGGTAGCAATTCTGCGGCAACGCACCGAACGTTTCACGTATTCCAAATCGAGTGGTGAAACGTCCAATTGGTCGTCACTCGTCGAGCGGGACGAACGTGCCGTTGATGTCCCACTCGTGGATACAGTAGACGTTCCCGGCGTCGTCGGCGATCCGCCACCCGTCGACCGAGTCGTCCCACCGCTCCTCGCGCCCGCACAATTCACACGTGCGCTCTTTCGGCGGTGTGATGGTCACGCTCATGCCCGAACGAACGAGGCGGCCGAGCAAAAGGATACCGACGGTCGGCA
>NZ_LR594487.1:2585432-2671073 GCF_901686465.1 Halorubrum sp. DM2 | reverse complement strand
TCGGCAGCGCCGACGGAGGCGGATCGTCCGACGCCGTCGTTCCGACGCGTCGAGGGTTCGACGGTCTCTTCGCGGCTCATGCGCGACGGCGAGCGAGGAGCGCCGCGGACGCCACCGCCGCGAGCGAGCCGAGGGGACCGAACCCGGGGAGGTCGTACGCGGTCGACCGGATCGGCGCGTCGTCGTATCCGAGGTCTCTCGCGGCGCTCTCGTCGGAATCGCTCGGTTCGGTGGTATCGGCCGATTCGGTCTTCCCGGCTGCCGCCTCGGAGCCGCTCTCGGATCCCCGGTCGGCGTCCGGTCGATCGGTCTCCGCGTGCGGCTCTCGCGCCGAGGAATCGTCCGCATCCTCCGCCGTTCCGTCGGCTCCGAAAAGTGCCGGCGGTCCCGCGGACGGCGGAATCTCCGACGGACCGGGTGCGACCGTGATTCCGGTTCCCGGAGGGGCCGTCGCTCGGTCGGTATCGGGACCGCGCGACCCGTTGGCCACCTCCTGACCGCTCCCGTTCGAAGCGGTCGCGTCCGAACCGTCGCCGCCGGTATCACCGGCGCTCGGAGAGCCGCCGGCCGGCACGCCCGAACTGCTGGAGCCGCCCGAAGCCCCAGAGCTGCCGGAGCCGCCCGAACCGCCGGACTCGACCGGGGCTCCGGAAGTGTCGTCCGCGTCGGAACCGTTTCCGGCCCCCGGTCCGGCGATGGTCCCGGTTCCGGCCGGACCGCCCGAGCCGGTCGGGTCGGCCTCGGTCGACCCCGGCGTGTCGGATTCGTTCGCGCTCCCGTTCGTCACGGGTTCGTCGACCGGGTCGGCGGCGTACGTCAGCCGCGTCGTCACCGGGTCGTCGCCGGTCCGGTTCAGTCGCTCGTCGTCGACACGGAATCCGGCTTCGAACGTCTCGCCGTCGGCGGGCGGCGTTTCGGTACCGAACGCGGTCTCGCCGTCGGCGACCAAGAACAGACCGGTGCGGTCGAGGTGGACCGTCGATTCGTTCGGGACGGGTCCGAGCGCATCCCCCTCGGTAGGGTCGGTGGCTTTGCTCGCGTTCGTCCGGGTCACCCCGAAAGAGAGGCCGTCGAGCCGAGCGAGGTCTGCGCCGCGGTCCAGCGACGCGTTCACGGCGGCCGGGAGACCGGTCAGTCCGGTCGCGTTCACGCCGTAGACAACCGTGTCGTTCGCGCCGGCGGTCGTCGCCGCCGTGAGCGTTCCGTCGGCGATCGCATCGCGGACCGCGGTCGCGTTCTCGAAGTCCCCGGGAACGGCTTCGCGCGTGGTGTACGCGGTGAGATCAGTTGTCGACCGCGGCGTTATCGTGACCGTTGCGGTGTCGTTCGCGGCCGCAGTGCCGTGTTCCGACCGCACCGTCACGTCGTACGTCCCGGGTGAGATCGGATCGGTGTTACCGGTGATCGACTCGACGCTGACACCGGACCCCGTCGTGACGAACTCCGACGGCGAATCCGGCGACGCGTACGTGTTGATTGTAATAGGTGTCGGACCTGTATCGGTCGTCGTGAGGTTGAGCGTGGTAATGTTACCAGTTGAAGAGGACAGTGAAACTGAGGATCGAGGATACGTTGAATTGATTGATAAATTAAGATAGCCACCATTGAATAGTTCTTGGCCGTAATTAGTAAGAACTTCTGGCTTTTTTGCCTCAACAACATCCACTCCCTGAGTAGCGATCACACCTGCGTTTGGGTCATACACTGTCACGCTATAATTTCCGGACTGAGAAACAGGGATAGATCTGCTAGCACTAGAATTTCTGTCAAACAGAATCTCATCACGATATACCACAGAACTTGAATTTGTCACGTTAAGAACTGCTCCACTGCTTGCCCCCTCCTGCTCAATATGTACCAGTATCGGAGAATTTTCTGCTGAATCAGTTGCCTCAATATTGATTTTGGGTTTAATTAGTTCGATCGTAGTATTTTGAGATTCAGATCTAGAACTCAACGAGTAATGTCCGGTCTCAAGCATATCCGTACCAAATTCATAGATTCTGGTTACATCTGTTGTATTTATTCTTCGGACAATACTTCCATCTGCTTTGGAAAGGAGATATTGTGTTTCATTTTGTGATTTGAATCCAATATTCGAGCCCTGATTGATCGTATATTTTTCGTTATCAGAGACTATCGTAGCGATACGAGTAGGCGAATTATAGCTATTATTGAGTGGTGTACTATTTGATTTAGAGATAATATTTTCAATTCGGATATGTTCAATTGGAGAAGACATAACAGACTGATTTGATATATTTACATATAAGATGCTATCTTCCACGTTATATTTTTGATTATGGTCGTTAAGTCGGATCTCTGTTGTATTGTTATCTAAAAATCGAACACGGATCTGGCCTTGTGATTCAGATATGTCTGTATTAAATTCAAATAGAAGTGTGCCATTGTGGTCGCTTCCAGTTTGAGTTTTGCTAAGGTGGAACGGACCTCCTACAAGTTGAGCAGGTACTGAAATATTAATTGTTGCTGTGTCCACGGCGTATATTGTGTCGGATCCATCCTTATTCTGCGGAGAATGTATACCAATAAGAACATCCGTTTCACCCCTGATATCCGTACCGCTGAGAGATATGTTTTCACGGGGTAAATCCACGGTTCCAATTTTTCGTCCAACACTACCATCATGATTTTTCTCCCAAATTGTTACAGAAGAATTAAATTTTAATCTGTTATTAACAGAGTAGTTATACAGAATTGATTCCGTTGTCTCGTCATATGCCCCGGTTTTAACGTTAATAGACAGTGGAGAAGAAATTTTGAATTCGGCAGATCTTCCCATTCCACCTTCTCTGGCGGTATAAGAAATTTCCCGATTTATTTTCGATCCGTTTCTCTTATATAGACTAACACTTGTCGTATCGATATTATCGATATAGAGGTCAAATAGTCCGGATTTTGGAATTACGGAGTTGGCGATGACAATCGTTGCATCTGAACTATTTGGTTCCTCTATGTACACTCCAGAATTCTTTGTCTCTTTGTCGGATGTAATTCGGTATGAGGTCTCATTGTGATCCAGTTGCGCTCCGGAAGCAACGAGATCTCCCACATGAACTTTGACAGGACCACTAGTCTGAGCCACTTCAATATTGGAAACTACTTGCTCTTCATCTGTCCCCACGTCAAGATTACTTACGCTATCTACGTTAAATACTATGCCAGATGCCACGATTGTCCCTGAGTTTATTAGTATTACAACGGAACCGATCACAAAGCAGACAACAATACCGACCGACACCCATCGAAGCGATCGCATCCGGATCATAGCGAAGGAGCCACGAATGCCAGAGCAGTCGCTCTCGGGGCAACGCGGGGTCGAGAGGGTTGACCCGGTGCCCGCGAAGCGCCGCTTGTCACACCGCGGGATATCTCACTCGGGCCGATCGCTTATAAGTGACTTACGGAGCCGAAAGCTTCCGATCGAGAGAATAATCGCAGGATGATAGCCCGTCCGTCGAAAAGATACGCAAGTATTAGGTTCTCAGCCGCGAGTTGACATCCTCCCCGCGCTAAAGCGCGAGGATTCCCCGAAGGGGATATTCAGGTTGCGCGTTTCCTCGGGGTTCAAGTACGCTTCCGCGTGACCCGTCGAAGGTCGCCACCGAGTTGTGACCAACGGTGTGCTTTCCAGCGCGTACAGCCCTGTCAATGGGGCCTTCCTCCCCGCAATCTGCGGGCGTCAATGACGACTGGTTTTTCAGCCAGCGAGGTAGCACGGTTCGCCTCACCTGAGGTGTTAGGCCGTACATGGTTCTCCCTCCCGTTGTGCGATGTTCTCCGAAGCGTTCAGGTCGGCGTGGCGTCCGCGACCGCACTCCGAACACGAAAAGTGGTCCCCATCACGGGTTCCCATCGAACCACAGACCGAACACTTCTGACTGGTGTGATACGCATCGACCTTCTCGACACGAATACCAGCGTATTCGGCCTTGTACGTGATGAACTGTTGGAGTTGGTGGAAATGCCACGAGTGAACGCCCGACCACGAACTGTTCTCGCGGATGCCTTCGAGGTCTTCCATCCGAATGACAGGGTTCTCGAATTGTTCCGCGAACGTGATGAGGCGACGGGAGAGTTTATGATTCAGGTCTTTGATTCGACGCTGTTCTTTGTCACCCACGCGGTTGCGTGCGCGAAGCGCACCCGCTTCCGAAAGCGAATCGCGTAGGGAACGATATTTGCGTCGAACGTACTTCGCCTCACCACCCGACACCAGCATCGACTCGTCCTCACCGTAGGCAGTCGCAGCGAGGATGTGACGCTCACCGATATCGATACCGATGGGGGTCTCACCCGACGTGTCGGCGTCGTATTCGATGTTGAACGTACAGTACCAGTCGTCGCCGCGACGATAGATCTGTAGACGGGTCTTGTCAGCGTCCCCCTCGACCAGTCGGTCTACGGGGTCGACAATGTCGTCGTACACTTCGATAGGCGTGTACCACCATTGGGAGACGCACGGGAACCCGACGACAACCGAGCCATTCTCGGTGGTGTCGATCTCCCAGTTCTGGTTGTTGACGGCGAACGGCTGACTCTCTCGGTAGCGAACCGCTCCATCCTTGCTGTGGTCGGATTTCGCCTCTCGGATGGCTTGGTTTTGAATGGCCGAGTAAAGGTCGTTGTCGATGCTGGCTGTGGTCACGGATTTGCCGAAGTCGCCGTTCTCCCATCCGTCGATACAGAACTGTTTGGTGTCACGGTAGAGTCGAGAGGCATGTTGCCACTCCCTCCGCCGTGAGAGAGATGGGTTGTGGAACTTCGCGGTGACAGTCACCGTGACCATTACATTTGTAACTGAGTACGCCCTATTAAATATCTATCGGAATATCAGGCTATGCTATCGTCGGCAGTTTGTGTAGTCAATTATCGGATTCATCCCCGCCCTGAAGGGCGGGGCTTTCTCCTTGATTCTCCGTAACGCAGAAGTGCGAGGAAGGGGCTGCCGGGGAAGTCGCCGAGGCGGTTAGTGTTCGATCGATCTCATCATCGAGAGCAGCTGTTCAGACTGATCGATTTCCTGCGGGTGGACGCCGACTGTCACGATGACGTCATCGCCGTCCTGAACGGTGGCGATGTAGACGAGGACGGGAACATCCTCGACGGAACCACTTTGGTTGCTGGCGTCGTTGACGTCCGCGCTGACGGTCGTTTCGAGGATCGAGACGGTGGTCTCTTCGCCCAGAATAGTCTGTGTCTCTTCGCCGGCCTCCTCGATGTCGTCCGTTTGGATCTCGGTCCCGTTGCCGCCGATCCCCTGCTGGTCGATCTGGTCGAGGAGCCGTCGGATGAGCTCCGCGCCCTCGACTCTGACGAGCGGGTTGACCGACTGTCCGGCAACCGACTCGTTCGGGGTGCTCGCCACGAACAGCGCCGACCCGATCTCGTCGTTGGTGTACTGGGCGACCCACGTCGTCGCCGACACCTCTACGTTCACGCCGGTGGCGTTGAACTCCCGATCGATAGAGAACGATTCCGGCTCCTGACCGGAGAACCCGTCTGCGTACGCGCTCTCGGGAATCCGTGCCGGCTCCGCGTTGAGGTCGAGGTTCTGGTCTTGGCCGGCGCACCCGGCGACGGCGACCGAGGTCGACGCGGCGAGTGCCGCGAGCAGCCCACGTCGGTTCATACGAGTACGTAGGTCAGTACGCTTCTTTAAGACTATCGGCGCGGATATCGGTCCCGAGAACGCCGCAGCCGAAGGCACAAAGTTCACGTCGTGGCGCACGCGACGTGAGGCAAATGGAACGCCGAGGACAAACAGGGCTGGTGGAAGCCCTCTTCTTAGATGTCGTTCGCCTCCACGAGACGTGGATGGAGATTGTCTTCCCACGACAGCTCGACCCGAGCGCGGTCCTAGGAAAGTGGAAGCCCGAAAGCGCCGTCCAGTCGATCGGCTATTACCTCTGGGCGGTGCTCGGTGCGCCGCTCGTGGCGGTCGCGTACCCCCTGCTGCTCGTCGGGTTCGCCACGCGCTACTACGCGGCGAAGCTCGACTCGGCGGTCACCCGCATCGGAATCGCGGGTACCGTGCTCGTCTCCGCGGTCGCCTGGGGGACGCTCACGGTGATCACACACCTCCAGCTTCCCTTCGACGCGGTGATCGCGGTCGGCGCGGCGAGTACGGTGGCGGTCGTCTCGGCTGCCCTCGCCGCCGGCTTCTCGAAGCTCGGCGGCCGGTTCGTCAGCGTCCTCCTCGCGTACCCGTTCGCGATGACGGCGCTGTTCTTACCGCCCGTCGTGGCCGCGCTCGTCACTCCCACCTTAGAGGAGCTGATCCTCCCGCCGAGCTACGAACTCGCGCGGTGGATCCTCGACACGTTCCTCTCGGTCGGCGGGATCAACGAGGTCCTCCGCGGCGCGTTCGACCTGGAGACGTTCGGCGAACAGTGGGGACTGCCCGGGTTGGGGTACGTCCTGATGTGGCTCGGCATTTCGGTGCCGCTCGGCTGGTTCCTCGGGCTGCTCGTCGTGCTCGCGAACCTGATCCGCCCGACCTCGGACGCCTGAGTCGGTCGGCGTCGCGCACCCGGTCCAGCCCGCGTCCGGCCCCAGGCGGAACCGTCTGGCCGACTGTGCGCGGTCGCCGCCAGTCCACGCCGGAGTGAAATGGGACCGCGGCGGATCGGAATCGTGTCACTCGAACACTCGCACGCGCCCGACTTCACGCTCGAATCCACGTCCGGCGAGACCGTCACGCTGTCCGAGACCCTGGCGGACGGGCCGACGGTCGTGTTGATCAACCGCGGTCACTGGTGTAGCTTCTGTGCGGAACAGCTCCAGACGTTCAGCGAGGTCTCGTACGACCTCTGGTTCAACGACGGCGTGGACGTGCTCCCGGTCGTGACCGACCCGATCGGTCCGCTCACCGAGATGCGCGACCGGTACGGCCTGGACATCCAGTTACTCGCGGACCCGGACGGCGAGGTCGCGGACCGGTACAGCGGGACGGAGGAGACCGAGCGGGGCGTCACCGGGATCGCCGCGACGTACGTGGTCGACGGCGACGGCGACGTGCGGTACGAGCAGGTCGCCGACAACCCCGGCGACCGCACATACGGGAACTACGTCCGCTACTTCGTCCGCCAGGAATTCTCTGACCCGTTCGACGGGTGACGCCGAGCGGTTCGTTCGACGGGTGACGCCGAGGCCGTGCCGCGTCGACACGTGATCAGGAGTCGTCGTCGACTCGCTCGGCGGCGGTCCCGAAGGAGAGTTCTTCCTGCTGTCGCGCCTTACGCGTCTCTCGCTCCGCGATCGCCTCGGGATCCGGACTCGCGTCGTCGTCGATCCGCGCGACCGACCCGTGGACCTTCGCGTGACACCAGCGACACAGGCCGACGGTGATCTCGTGCGCGTCGTCGCCGTCGTACGAGAGGTGGTGTTCCTCCACGAGCGGGCGGGCGTTCTCGTGAGCCAACCGCACGTCCCCTATACCGCACCGAACGCACGCCTTTGCGTCGGTCGTCGATCGGTAGTGGGGACACGCGCGCCACTCGCCGTCGGCACCGACGTGACAGTCGTAGCCCTCGGCACGGCGGTCGGCCGAGAACTCGGGGTCGTCACTCGCTCGGGTCAGCGCGAAGCGGCATCGGCCGTCGTCGGTGAGGCGGTCGCAGACGCCGGCGACCTCGTACGGGTCGTCGACGCCGACGGGGGTTCCGTCGGGGGTGCGCTCCATGGGACCGGGTGGCGGCGGATACACTTCAATTCGGTCGGACCGACGCGTCGTCCGACCAAGACTCGGACGAGACTGGCCGCGTCGTGGGCGCGACTCAGACGAGGCTGGCCCCGTCGAAGTCGGTGCGCCCGTAGTCGATGTCGAGCAGTTTGAGGAGGGTAGGCGCGACGTCGAGGAGGTCCGCGTCCCTGACGGCCGCGTCGGGGTGGTCGACGAACAGCGCGGCATCGCCGAAGGCGTGCATCCCGGTCCGCGGCCCGTCGGCGTCGAACACGCCGTCGTTCGGGCGGAAGCCGGCCTTGAGGTCGAACCCGTCGTTCGGCACGACGACGAGGTCGGGCGCGATAGCGGCGTGGTCGCCCCGGAACGCGGTCTCGCGGTCAACGACGCGGTCGGCGACCGGGTTCCCGTCGGGACCGGTCCACGACTCCAGCGCCTCGCGGAGTTCGGCGCGCGTCTCCTCGTACTCCGGCTCGGGGACGACGCCGTTGGGCTCGCGCCCCTCGACGTTGAGATAGAAGCGGCCGGGGACGAGCGAGTACGCGCGGGCGTCGTCGTCGATGTCGGCGAGCGCGTCGTGGTCGTCGTCCTCGTAGGAGAGCCACCCCTCGCGTTCGAGCCACTCGTTACAGTAGACGTCGTAGTCGAGTCGGGTGAACCCGTGCGTGGAGCCGACGACGAGCGTGACATCGTTCGGGAGCGCCTCGCGGATCGAGCCGATGTGCTCGTCGAGCGCGGCGTGGAAGTCGAGCAGTTCCTCGCGGTACGTCCCGCCGTCCTCGTAGTCGCTCCACAGGAAGTGGTTGACGCGGTCGGGGGCGGTGAAGACGCCGACGAAGAGGTCCCAGTCGTCGCGCTCGACGTACCGCTCGAACGCCGCGGCGCGGGCGTCGAGGGTCTCGCGGGCGTGTTTCAGGAACGCCGTCTTGTCCGCCTTGTGGCCGAGCTTCGCGTTGACCGACAGCCGGTAGTCGCTGCCGGTGAGGTACTCGCGGAGTTCCTCGGGGTGAGCGGCCGCGTCGAGGTCGGGCGAGAGGTAGCCCGAGACCATCCGCTGGACGGTCCGCTGCGGCGGAAACGTGACGGGGACGTTCAGCACGGTCGCGTCGAGTCCCGCGTCGGTCGCGCGGTCCCACACCCGCGGGGCCTGGACGTCGCGCCCCATCGGCACGTACGTGTCGTAGGAGCCGACCTCGCGGTCTTGGAAGCCGTACACGCCCGTCTCGCCCGGGTTCTTGCCCGTCGTGAGGCTCGGCCAGCACGCGCTCGACTCCGCCGGGAGAATGCTGTCGATACCGCCTCCCCCGCCGCCGTCCGCGATCGCCGACAGCGTCGGGAACGTCTCCGGGTTGTCGGCGACCAGCCGGTACGAGAGGCCGTCGATCCCGATGAACGCCACGCGCGGGGTGTCACTCCCTCGCAGCCGGTCGAAGAGGCCCATACCCCCCTATCCGCGGTCGGAGGCAAAAGGATTGACATCGGCGGGCGAGAGCGAGGGGCGAGCGGCCCGGACGCGGGTGCGGTCGTCCGACCCGTCGAACGCCGCCGCCGGACCCACATACACAAGTGGATTCGGCGGGAGGTGCGAACGATGACCCCGGAGCCCGTGCGGGTGCTGCTCGCGGACGGCGACGACCGGTTCGCCGACGCGCTGAGCGACGCGCTCGATCGGGCCTCGGGAGCCGCGATGATGTCTCGCGTCCGCGGCCACGCCGCCGCCGTAACCGCCGTGGAGACCGAACCGTACGACTGCGTCGTCACCGAGTACGACATCGACGGGGGAGAATGCGGAGTTGACGCCGGGGTCGACGGCGCGACGAGCGGACTCGGCGTCCTCCGTCGCGTCCGCGAACGCGACCAAGCGCTTCCCGTGTTCCTCGTCACCGGAGCGGGCAGCGAGCAGGTCGCGGCCGCCGCCGTCAACGCCGACGCGACCGGCTACCTCCGGAAGGGGGAATCGCTGGGGGACGACGAGAGCGTCACCGAGACGCTCGCGGAGCGGATCGGCAGCGCGGTGGCGGCCTACCGGTCGGAGTCGCAGTCGCACGCGTTCGGCGAGGACCGAGCCGAGATCCTCGATCGGATGGCGGACGGGTTCATCGCCGTCGACGGCGACGACGCCATCACGTACCTCAACGCGCAGGCGGCCGCGCTCGCCGGTACGGTCGACGGGCGCGGACGCGGAGCAGACGGGACAGAGACCCGGGGCGACGACGCGGTGTCGGGCGACGAGGCGGGCGACAAATCGGTCGACGCGGACGCGCTCGTCGGGACGAGCCTCTGGGAGGCGTTCCCGAACGCGGCGGGGACCGAGTTCGAGGCCGCCTTCGAGCGCGCCCGGGAGACCGGCGATCCGACCGAGGCACAGACGTACTACGAGCCGGCCGCCAGCTGGTTCGAAGCGCGGATCTACCCGTCCCCGACCGGCGTCTCGGTGTACTTCCGCGACGTCACCGAGGCGGTCGAAGAGCGAGAGGAGATAGAGCGCCGGGAGCGGGTGATGCGCCGGCTCTACGAGATCATCTCGGCGAAGGACGACCCGTTCGAGGGGAAGGTCGAGAAGCTGCTCGGGCTCGGACGCGACGTCCTCGGCGCGGAGTCGGGGCTGCTCTCGCACGTTCAGGGGAACCGGTACGTCGTCGAGATCGCCGACGACGCGACCGGATCGTTCGAGGCGGGCGCGGTGGTCGACCTGTCGGCGACCAACTGCGAGCGCGTGGTGTCGACGGAGGCCTCGCTTCAGGTACACGACATCGCGTCGGACCCGGACCTGTCCGCGCGCGCCGGGTTCGTCCAGCAGGGCATCTCCTGTTACGTCGGCGCGCCCGTGGTCGTCGACGGCGACGTGTACGGGACGTTCTGTTTCTACGACCGCGAGGACCGACCGGTCCCGTTCTCCGAGTGGGAGGCGACGCTGGTCGACCTGATGGCTCGCTGGGTCGGGTACGAGTTAGAGCGCCGGGAGACCCAGGCGGAGATGCGCCGCGAGCGCGACCGCCTCGACCAGTTCGCGAGCGTCGTGAGCCACGACCTCCGAAGCCCGCTCAACATCGCAGCGGGCAACGTGGATCTGGTCCGGGAGTCGGTCGACGACGAGCGGCTCGACACGACGGCGAAGGCGCTCCGTCGGATGGAAGAGCTGATTGCGGACGCGCTCTCGTTCGCCCGGCTCGGCGAGCGCGTCGTCGACGCGGAGGCCGTCGACCTCGACTGCGTGGTCGATGAGGCGTGGACGACGACCGCGACCGGCGACGCGACGCTGGACGCGGCGGCGCTCGGGACCGTCGTCGGCGACGCTTCCCGGGTCCGGACGCTGTTCGAGAACCTGTTTCGTAACGGCGTGGAACACGCCGGCGACGCCCCGACCGTCACGGTCGGCTGGGACGACGACGTCCTCTACGTCGCCGACGACGGGCCGGGGATCCCGGAGGCCGACCGCGAGCGGGTCTTCGAGACGGGGTACACGACGAGTCGAGAGGGGACAGGGTTCGGACTCGGCATCGTCAAGGCGGTGGCCGAGGCCCACGGGTGGACCGTGCGGGCCACCGCCGCGGACGGCGGCGGCGCGCGGTTCGAGTTCGGAGACGTGGTCCGCCGCCGAGAGGACTGACTGACGGCGGGACGCGACGGGTCCGATCCGCGCACCGCCGACTCGCTCGGGAGGCTTTTTGTCCGTGACTCGCCGAGGGGTCGACATGGAGACCCGACGCGCGCTGCTCGTCGACGCGTTCGCCGCGGAGCCGCTGGCCGGGAACGCCGCCGGCGTCCTCCTCGACGCCGAGGGACTGAGCGACGACCAGATGGCCGCAGTCGCCGCCGAACTCGGTGCCTCGGAGACGGCGTTCCGCACCGACGGGGACGAGACGACCGAGGGCGGGGAGGCGGTCAACACGGTCGACGGCGGGGAGCCGGTCGACGACCGGCTCCGCTACTTCTCGCCGACTACGGAGGTCGACCTCTGCGGGCACGCCACGATTGCGACGTACGGGGCGCTGTTCGCCGAGGGGGCTATCGACGGGGGCGAGCGCACGCTCCGCACGAACGTCGGCGACCTCATCGTCGCGGTCGACGACGACGGGACCGTCTGGATGCGACAGCAGGCACCGAGCGTGGAGGTCGTCGACGTCGACCTCGGTCGGGTCGCGGACGCGCTCGGGATCGACCCCGCCGCGCTGCGCGACGTGGGCGCGGACCTCCCCGTCGCGGTCGCATCGACCGGGCTTCCGTTCCTCGTCGTCCCCGTGAACTTCCTCGAACGGCTCGGCGAGGCCGACCCGGACGACGAGGCGATCGAGCGCCTCTCCGAGGAGTTCGACGTCGCGGGCGTGTACGCGTTCACCTTCGACACGCTCGAAGGCGACTCGACGCTCCACGGCCGGGCGTTCGTCCCGTCGCTCGGGATCTCGGAGGACCCGGTCACGGGCACCGCGAGCGGCGCGGTCGGGGGATACCTCCGGCACGTCGACGCGTTCGACGGGGACGAGCCGGACGAACTCCGCTTCGAACAGGGCCACTTCCTCAACCGCCCGGGGTACGTCCGGGTCCGCATCGAGTCGGATGGGGTCCGCGTCGGCGGGCAAACGACCGTCTCGCTCGACGGCGAGATCCGGATCCCCGACGACGAGGACGACGAGATCATCGAAGCGTGAGCCGTCGCGGCGGTCGCGCCGCGGACCGAACGTTTAGCATCACTCGCGGCGTACGAACCCCATGGAATTCGACCTTCCGCGCGCGGCAGCGATACTCGTACTGATCGTCGCGATCGGCGCTGGCGGCCTGATCGGTGCCGGAATGATGCCCCTTCAGACGACGCTGATGATGGTCGTGCCGTCGATGCTCGTCTTCGGAGCGGTCGCGTTCGCGCTCGGCGTGAAACACGGCGAGTTCCGGTCGGCCCACGCCTGATTGCGGAGCGAAACCGACCGCCGTCCGACCCGGATCCGAATCACGACGCTTTTGAAACGGCGACGCGAACCCGGAGCCGTGCTGCCCGGGTCGCCACTCGTCGAACTGCTGTTGATCGCCGGCGGCGTCGCCCTCCTGTACGTCGGTGCCGAACTGCTCGTCTCCGGCGCGAGCGACCTCGCGCTCGCCGTCGGGCTGAAGGCGTCGACCGTCGGCGTCACCGTCGTGGCGTTCGCGACGACGGCCCCGGAACTCTTCGTCTCCCTGCTCGGCGCGGTCACGGTGTCGACCGACATCGGACTCGGCGCGATCGTCGGCTCGAACATCGCGAACATCGGGCTGGTGTTGGGCGTCTCCGCGCTCATCCGCCCGCTCGACGTCTCTGACACCGTGTTCCGCCGTCACGTCCCGTTCATGGTCGTCGCCGCGCTGCTGCTCGTCGGTCTCGGCTGGGACGGCCGGATCGGACTCGTCGACGGCGTCGTGCTGCTGGCGGCGCTCGTCGCGTTCACCGCCGCGGTCCTCCGGAACGTCCAACAGAACCAGTCGGCCATCTCCGAGGCGGAACGGGACGAGATGCCGGACGCGAAGGCGCGCGACGTCGCGGCCGTGGTCGGCGGAATCGTCGCGCTCGTCCTCGGTTCGCGGTGGCTGATCGACGGCGGCGAGTCGCTGCTGTCGGCCGCGGGCTTTTCGGACATCTTCATCGGCCTCACGGTGCTGGCGCTCGGCACGTCGCTGCCGGAGCTGGCCGCGAGCGTCGTCGCCGCGGTGCGCGGCGAGGCGGAGTTCAGCGTCGGCAACGTGGTCGGCTCGAACATCTACAACGTTCTCGCCGTCATCGGCATCGTCGCCGTGGTGACGCCCATCGGCGTCTCCCCCGCCGTCCGCGGGTTCGAGTTCCCCGCGCTGCTCGCGTTCACGGCCGTCGCGGTCGGAATGATGGCGTACGGCGAGCGGATCACCCGCGTCGACGGCGCGGTCCTCGTCGTCGGCTACGGCAGCTTCGTGTACCTGTTGCTGCCGTAACGGGGGCGGGGACCCCATAGTACGGACCGGAGACCCGCAGTACCGCGAGCGCGCCGCGAACCGACGGGTATTCGGTCGCGCGCGGCCGAGTCGGGAGCGTGATAGCGATCGTCGTCAGCCGTGCCGACAGCGCCTCGGCGCACATCGGCGAGCGGCTCTTGGAGGTCGGCGACTGGGAGGCCCGCGAGGACGGTTCGCTGCCCGACGCAGAGGGCGGCGGGACCTACTACCGGACGGAGGGGTTCGAACTCCGCGAGTTCGACGACCTCCACATCCACCTGTCGGACCCGGTCGCCGCGTTCGACTGCGACCCGGCGTTCCTCGCGTTCGTCTCCCGGCACTCGGGCGAGACCGGGGAGCTCCTGACCGCGCACGTCACCGGGAACTTCGGCGGGGCCGAGTACGGCGGCGAGCCGGAGTCGCTGGCGCGGGCCGCGCCCGGCGCGGAAAAGCGCGTCGTCGAGGCGCTCGCCCGGCACGCGCCCGAGGGGTACGAGGTCGGCATCGAGTGCACGCACCACGGGCCGACCGACGTCTCGGTCCCGTCGCTGTTCGTCGAACTGGGCTCCGACGAGCCGCAGTGGGCGGACCCCGAGGCAGCCCGGGCGGTCGCGCGGGCGGTCCTCGACCTGCGGGGGACCGGCGCGGACTTGGTCGACGGCGACGGGATCAGCGACGCCGAGGGGACCGCCGACGGCGACGCGGCCCGGCCGCGTCACGTCGTCGGCTTCGGCGGCGGTCACTACGCGCCGCGGTTCACCCGGATCGTCCGCGAGACCGAGTGGGCGGTGGGCCACGTCGGGGCCGACTGGGCGCTCGGCGACCTCGGCGCGCCCGAGGCGAACCGCGGCGTGATCGACGCGGCCTTCGAGCGGAGCCGAGCCGACCGAGCCGTGATCGACGGCGACCGTCCCGACCTCGCCGCGGTCGTCGCGGACCTCGGCCACCGCGTCGTGAGCGAGACGTGGGTCCGGGAGGTCGGCGACGCGCCGCTCCCGCTCGTCGAGGCGCTGGAAGACGCGATCGGTCCCGTCGACGAGGGGCTGCGGTTCGGCGCGGTCGAGCCGGGCAACCCGGCCGAATTCGCGGTCCGCGACCTCCCGACGGACCTGCTCGCGCGGGCGCAGGGACTCGACGCCGACGCGGCGCGGGAGGCGGTCTCGTCCGCCGCCGTCGCGTTCGACACGGAGCAGGGGGGAACCCGCGCGGCGGGGAGCGTCGCGTTCACGTCGGCTCCGGACGCACCGGGGTACGCCGACCTCGTCGAGGCGCTCGCTGCGGTGCTTGAGACGGGCTACGACGCGGTCGAGGTGCTGCCGGAACAGAGCGCGGTCGTCGCCCGGGAGACGGCGTTCGATCCGGCGCTGGCCGCCGAGCGAGGGGTTCCCGAGGGGCCGGCGTTCGGCCGGCTCGCCGACGGCGAGCCCGTCGAGGTCGACGGTGAGACGATCGAGCCGGACGACGTGTCGCGGAGCCGGAGCGACCGGTTCCCGATCGACGCGGCCGCGCTCGACTGATTTATAAGCGGCCCCGAGTCGGCGGATCTCGGGTGTGATATCCGTACTCTCGGCGGTCGGCGGCGAACGCCGTCGATTTCGGCGTCCGACCCGCGTCAGACGATCGGGCAAAAATAAATACGTCCGGGTCGCAACGACACCACATAATGGACTCCATCGTAGAGGACGCCATCGACGAAGCCGAAGAGGCCCCCGCAGACGACGCCGGGGGAGCCGGCGAGAGCGCCGCCGGAGGGAGCGCCGGCGCGCCGCCACAGACCGGAACGATGACCGACGACGAGCTACAGGACGTCCTCCAGGACCTCCAGACGAACATCACGGTCGTCGGCTGCGGCGGTGCCGGCGGCAACACGGTGAACCGGATGACCCAGGAGGGGATCCACGGCGCGAAGCTGGTCGCCGCGAACACCGACGTCCAGCACCTCGTCAACATCGAGGCCGACACGAAGATCCTCATGGGCCAGCAGAAGACGCAGGGCCGCGGGGCCGGCTCGCTGCCGCAGGTGGGCGAGGAGGCCGCCATCGAGTCCCAAGAGGAGATCCAAGACGCCATCGACGGCTCCGACATGGTGTTCGTCACCGCGGGGCTGGGCGGCGGGACGGGGACCGGCTCCGCGCCGGTCGTCGCGAAGGCCGCCCGGGAGTCCGGCGCGCTCACCATCGCCATCGTCACGACCCCCTTCACCGCAGAGGGCGAGGTCCGTCGCACGAACGCCGAGGCCGGCCTCGAACGCCTCCGCGACGTGAGCGACACCGTCATCGTCGTCCCCAACGACCGCCTGCTCGACGCGGTCGGGAAGCTCCCGGTCCGGCAGGCGTTCAAGGTGTCCGACGAGGTGCTGATGCGCTCGGTGAAAGGTATCACCGAACTCATCACGATGCCCGGACTGGTCAACCTCGACTTCGCCGACGTCCGCACCGTCATGGAGAAGGGCGGCGTCGCGATGATCGGCCTCGGCGAGTCAGACTCCGACTCGAAGGCGCAGGACTCGGTGAAGTCGGCGCTGCGCTCGCCGCTGCTCGACGTCGACATCTCCGGCGCGAACTCCGCGCTGGTGAACGTCACCGGCGGACAGGACATGTCCATCGAAGAAGCGGAGGGCGTCGTCGAGGAGATATACGACCGGATCGACCCCGACGCGCGGATCATCTGGGGGACCTCCGTCGACGACGAACTCGAAGGCGAGATGCGCACGATGATCGTCGTGACCGGCGTCGAGTCGCCGCAGATCTACGGCAACAACGGCGAGCCGCCGGAGGGTGACGCGCCCAGCGATGTCGAGGACATCGACTACGTGGAGTAGTTCGACGCCCCGAGTTCGACCGCTCAGCGGCGCATCAAAAGGTAAAAACCGTCCCGTCTCGAATCCGCTGGTAACATGGACGTTCCGTACGATCTCAACAGTTACATTCGGGTGCTGAAGCTGGCGAGCACGCCGAGCACCGACGAGTTCCTCCAGGTGTCGAAGATCGCCGGTGCCGGAATCCTGCTGATCGGGTTCATCGGCTTCCTCATGTTCGCGATCATGAGCCTCCTCCCGGGGGTCGGCGCGTAATGCCGATCTACTCGGTCAAGACGACGGCGAGCCAAGAGCGCACCGTCGCCGACATGCTCGCCGAGAAGGAGATGCCCGAGATCCAGGCCGTCATCGCCCCCGACCAGCTCACGAGCTACGTGATGGTCGAGGCCACCGACGGCACGGTGTTCGAGCGGATTCTCGACGAGATCCCGCACGCGAACGGCGTCATTCAGGGCGGCGACGGGCCCGCGGAGAGCCCCTTCTCCGAGGTCGAACACTTCCTCTCGCCGACCCCGGACGTGGAGGGGATCGCCGAGGGCGACATCGTCGAACTGATCGCCGGGCCGTTCAAGGGCGAGAAGGCGCGCGTCCAGCGGATCGACGAAGGGAAAGACCAAGTGACCGTCGAGCTGTACGAGGCGACCGTCCCGATCCCGGTGACGGTCCGCGGCGACCAGATCCGCGTCCTCGACAGTGAGGAGCGGTAGCTCCTCATATTGAGCGAGCGGCGCGACGCGCCGCGAGCCGACAGCGAGGAGCGGTAGTCCCTCGGGTCGAACGGACGTCGCGCCGCTCTCCCGCGCGACTCGCACGTAACGACAAGGGCTTTATTCGACGACGACGGACGATACGGACATGTTCGGCCACGGCGTGCCGGCGGTGTTGAGCGTGATCCCCGACACGTTCACGTTCGCGTGGATCGTGGCGGTCCTCTTCGCGGCGTCGTGGCTGCTCGACAGCCGCGGACTGGACGCGGGCCGCGCGCTCGCGGCCGCGACGTGGGCGCTGTTCGGACTGTTCTGGCTGTCGACGGTACCGTACTTCGCGTTCGAACACCAGAGCTACGTGGAGGCGATCCTCGCGCTCGTCGGCTTCCCAGCCAGCGTGTACGCGGGGTACCTCCTGTACAACGGGCGCGCGTCGCTTTTTACCCTCACCCGGGCCATCGCATTCATGTTATTCATCTACCTCCCGTTCGAGACGATTCCGGCGTTCACCGTCGCCGGGGTCGCGGTCCCGGAGCCACGGCGGATCCTCATCGAGGTCGTCGCGGCGCAGACGGGAACGCTCATCGACCTCCTCGGCTACGCGCCGGAGGCGGTGACGAGCAGCGAAGGGTACGACGCGGCGTACTCGTGGACGCTCGCCGACGGCCACACCGTCGTCATTCACATCGTGCTGGCGTGTACGGGGCTGGGAAGCATCGCCATCTTCGGCGGCCTCGTCGCCGCCGTCGAAGCGCCGCTCTCTCGGAAACTCCGCGCGCTCGCGGTGTCAGTACCGCTCATCTACGTGCTGAACGTCCTCCGGACGACGTTCATCTCCGTGGTGGCGGGCAACCAGTACATGCACTGGTATCCGGATCTGGTGTTGGCGATGTTCGGCGCGAGCGACCCGTACCGCGTCTCCTTCCTCATTTCCGACCGGATCATGAGCCAGCTGTTGGCGGTCGTGGCGCTCATCGCGATCACCTTCCTCGCGGTGCGCGAGCTGCCCGAACTCGCGGTCATCTTAGAGGACGTGCTGTACCTGATCACCGGCGAGGAACACGACCTGACGGAGGCACTCGACCTCCCACGCGAGCCGACGAATCGGTAGCGGACCGGTTCCGTCCCGCGGCGTTCCAGAAATATATACCACTATATAGCAAGCCATAGACGTGGGGAACGGATACCGACGGCCATGATCGCGAGGACGCAGGTCGGAGCAGCCCGTTCCGGGGCGCGGCCGCGGCGAGGTGGTCGGCGGTGATGGGTGCGATCGATCCGTTCGTCTACCTGGAGACGAACGTCGCCAAGCTGGTGTTGGCGACCGCGCTCGGCATGTTCCTCGGGCTGGAACGCGAGTGGTCACAGAAGTCGGCGGGGATCCGGACGTTCGCGCTCATCAGCCTCGCGGCGGCGGTGTTCTCGCTGCTCGACGAGCCGGGACTGCTCGTCGTCGGCGGCGTGTCGGTCGTCGCCAGCGCGGTGCTTCTGGCGGTCCGGAGCTTCGTCGAGACCGACGTCGACGGGCTCTCGCTGACGACGTCGGCGTCGATGCTCGTCGCCTACGGGGTCGGCGTCCTCGTCGCGCAGGGGCTGTTCATCGAGTCGGTGACGGTGGCGGTGCTGTCGTCGCTGTTGCTCGTGTTGAAGCGCGAGCTCCACGAGTTCGCGTGGGGGCTCTCCCGCGAGGAGGTCCGCAGCGCTGTGGAGTTCACCATCCTCGCGTTCGTCGTCTTCCCGCTGTTGCCGGCCGAGACCGTCGACCCGTGGAACGCGGTCCAGCCGCGGCTCGTCTGGTCGCTCGTGGTCGCGGTCAGCGCCATCGGCTTCGTCAACTACGTGCTGGTGAAGCGGTATCAGGGGCGCGGCTACGCGGTCACGGGATTCTTCGGCGGGCTGGTGAACTCGACGGCTGTCGTCGCGGAGATGGCGAAGCGGGCGAAGGGGCGGGCCGACCTCGGCGAGATCGCGGTCGGATCGATCCTCCTCGCCAACGCCGCCATGGCGTTCCGGAACGCCGCGGTGGTGGCCGTCTTCGTCCCGGAGGCGGCGCTCGTCGTCGGGGCCCCACTGGGCGCGATCACCGTCGCGGGGATCGGGGTCGCCGTGTGGCGCAGCGACTGGCGGACGACGATGGAGGCGGAGCTGACCTCTCCGTTCAGCCTACGTAACGCCTTGACGTTCGGCGGGCTCTTCCTCGTCGTGTTGCTCGTCTCCGCGGTCGCCGAGGAGACGTTCGGCGCGGGCGGGTTCGTCGCCACGTCCTTCCTCGCCGGGTTGGTGTCCTCGGGAACCTCGACGACGACGGCGGTCTCGCTGCTCGGGACCGGACAGATCGGCGTCGACACCGCGGTCGCGGGCGTGGTCGCCGGCACCGCCGCCAGCATCCTGATCAAGACCGCGTTCGCGGCGAGCATCGCGCGGGAACTGGTCCGGCCGGTGTTCCTCTGGAACCTCCTGTTGATCGTCGTGGGCGTGGTCGCCGGGCTGCCGCTGCTGCTGTTGTGAGGCTCCGTAGGCCGGGGCTGGCCGGTCCGGCGGGTCGGTCCGGCGAGTCGGTCCGTCCCGCCCGATCCAGTCAGGAGAGGTGTTCGGCGATGTCCGTCGTCGACACCATCCCGACGTAGTCGTCGTCGACGACCGGGAGGTGTTTGACGCCGTACATCGTCATCATCGCGGCGACCTCCTGCATCATGAGGTCCGGCGTCACCGTCTCGACGTCCTCGGTCATCACGTCGCGGACCGTCGTCTCCGCGGGGTCGCGCCCGTCCGCGATCGCTCCGACGATGTCGCTCTGCGTGACGATACAGCCGCCGCCGGTCGTCACGACGAGCGCGCTGATGTTCTGATCGCGCATGCGCCGAGCGGCCTCGCGGAGGGGCGCGTCCCCCGCGATCGTCTCCAGCGGCGCGGACATGACGTCCGCGACGCGCGTTCTGTCGTCGAGATCCATGACAAGTCGTACGTTACCACATGTCATTACTCTTCCGGAACGCACAACGCCGACGGATCTCCCCTACTCGGGCGAGCGTCCCTCACCCCGACGAGTCGTGCCGTTTCGTCGTTCCGCCGTTTCGAAACCGGCCGGCCCGTCATTTCGCTCGCGAGAGGTACGCCGTGAGGTCAGTCGTCGACACCATCCCGATCGGTTTCCCGGCGTCGTCGGTCACGGGGAGGTGCGTGTAGCCGTGAGCGGTCGGCTCGGCCAGCTCCGCGACGGTGTCGTCGCGGCTCACGGTGACGACGTCCGTCGTCATGAACGCCTCGACCGGCGTCCGGTCTTTCGGGTCGTTGTCGCGGACGAGCGTGACGAAGTCCGTCGCGGTGATCAGCCCCGCCAGCGTTCCGTCCGTCTCGACGACGAGGATCGAGCTCACGTCAGTCTCGCGCATCCGCTTCGCCGCGTCGGCCGCGGCCGCCCCGCGTTCGATGGTCGTGAGGTCGGTCGACATGAGCCGCTCGACGGGAACGTTGTTCATGTCTCATGGTAACGTTGGCCACAGTAATCAAGCGTCCGGTCGAACCGATGGTTGTCCGGGAGCGCCGAGGAGAGCCTACTCCTCGACGAGCGACTCCGGAGCGTCCGCGAGGCCGACGAGGGCGTCCGCTTCGACGTGGTGGAGGTCCCCGGGGATCACGAGCAGGTGGAGCGGGTCCCCGAACTCGCGGTCGGCGAGCGCGCTCAGTCGGTCGGCCGCGACGACCGCGTCGGGCGAGCCGGCGCGGGCGACGACGACCGCGAGGGCGTCCTCCCACGCGTCGGCGAGCAGTCCGGCGGCGTAGTCGGCGGTCATGTACTCCTCGTGGTCGGGGTCCGCCCCGGTCGGACCCGTCCCGACCTTGATGTCGAGGTAGACGACGGTGTGGAGTCCGCGCTCGCGGTTCGCGTCGATCGTCTCGATCACGCTCGCGGGCACGTCGTCGCCGCCGTGGGCGTACGGGAACGGGAGCGTCGTCGCCTTCCCGAACCGGTAGTTCTGGAGCCCCGTCAGGCTCGACGCCGCCGACTGCGCGGTCACGCCGTGGATCACCCGCGTGTCGACCCCGCGCTCCTCGGCGCGGAGCCGGAGGTCGGTGTGGGTGGTCGATATCATCGTGTCGCCCGCGGTGAGGAAGGCGACATCTCCGGACTCGGCGGCATCGAGGATCGGCTCCGGGTCCCGCTCGACGCCGGCGCGGTCGCGGACCTCGACGTCGACCCCGTGGTACGCCTCCAGATCGGCGACGTCGGCACCGACCAGCCGGCTGGTGTAAAACTCCGCGAAGGCCCGGTCGCTCTCCCGGAGCGCCTCCCGGCCCTCGACGGTGATCGACCGCTCGTCGTAGAGACCGAGTCCGATGAACGTGAGCATGCCCGAGTTCGGCGTGCGTCGAAGTAAAAGGGCGCGGAAGCCCCCGCCAGTATCGTGGGAGCGAGTGGCACCCTAATAGACCTTCATGATTGTCCCTTGCGATTCCATAGCAAGCCCTAAGAGGGAACCAACGTAACGTCACCTCACGAGGCCCGTACGGGCTCACACACCACTATGACTGACGACGAACTCATCTGGCGGATATCGGGGGGATCCGGTGACGGGATCGCTTCGACCAGCCAGAACTTCGCGAAGGCCTTGATGCGATCGGGGCTCAACGTCTTCACGCATCGGCACTACCCGTCGCGGATCCGCGGCGGTCACACCTACACCGAGGTCCGCGCGTCGGCGGACCCCGTCGAATCCCGCGGCGACGGCTACAACTTCCTGCTCGCGCTGGGCGACTCGTTCGCCCGCAACCCGCAGGAGGGGGCCGTCTACGGGAACGAGGAGATCAAACCCCTCTCGGAGAACTTGGACGAGCTCCGCGAGGGCGGCGTCATCATCTACGACGAGGGGCTCTTAGACGCCTCGGAGATCCCGAACTTCGACGAGCGCGCCGAGGAGAACGACTGGCACGTCTTCCCCCTCGATCTCCGCGGACTCGCCCGCGATCAGGGCCGCGAGGTCATGCGCAACACCGCCGGCGTCGGCGCGACCTGCGCGATCACCGGGATGGACCTCGACCACGTCCAGGACCTCATGCGCGACGCGATGCCGGAGAAGATCCTCGAACCGAACCTCGAGATCCTCCAGATCGCGTACGATCAGGTTCGCGAGGAGTACGACGTGGACGCGCCGGACGTCTCCGTCCCGACCGGCGAACACGACGAGGAACAGCTGCTCATGTCCGGCTCGGACGCCATCGCCTACGGTGCCATCGACGAGGGGTGCCGGTTCATCTCCGGTTACCCGATGACGCCGTGGACCGAGGTGTTCACCATCATGACCAAGAACCTGCCGAAGCTCGGCGGGATCTCCGAGCAGGTCGAAGACGAGATCGCTGCGGCCGCGCTCGCGGTCGGCGCGTCGCACGCCGGCGTCAAGGCCATGTCCGGCTCCTCCGGCGGCGGGTTCGCGCTGATGTCTGAGCCGCTCGGACTCGCGGAGATGACGGAGACGCCCGTCGTCTTGGTCGAGGCGATGCGCGCCGGTCCCTCGACCGGGATGCCCACGAAGCCGGAGCAGTCCGACCTCGAACACGTGCTGTACACGTCGCAGGGCGACTCCCAGCGCGTCGTCTTAGCGCCGGGGACCGTCGAGGAGGCGTACGACCAGTCGCGGCTCGCCTTCCGGCTCGCCTACGAGTACCAGATCCCGTCGATCCTCCTGTACGACCAGAAGCTCGGCGGCGAGCTCGTGAACGTCCCGAAGAGCCACTTCGACCGCGAGCCGAACCCGACGCTCGGGAAGACGCTCTCGGAGGACGCGCTCTCCGAGCAGCCCCACAGCGAGGACGGGAAGTTCCACCGCTTCCAGCACGACGTCGACAACGGCGTCTCGCCGCGCTCGATCCCCGGTCAGAAGGGCGGTCGCTTCCTCGCGACCGGCAACGAGCACGACCCGACCGGCCACATCAGCGAGTCCCCGGACAACCGGGTCGCGCAGATCGACCGGCGGGCCCAGAAGCTGGCGGCGATCCGCGACGACCTCGACACGGTCGACACCGGCTCGTACGCCGGCCCCGAGGACGCCGAGTACGGCATCCTCACGTTCGGCAGCCAGCAGGGAACCGTCGAAGAGGCGGTCGGTCGCCTCAACGATGCCGGAATCTCGGTGAAGTCGTACGGCGTCTCCGACATGCTCCCGTTCCCGACCGAGCAGGTGGAGGCGTTCATCGAGAGCGTCGACGAGGTCCTCGTCGTCGAGATGACGGCGTCCGGACAGTTCCGCGGGCTCGTCCAGAAGAACCTCGGCCGCTACGGCGAGAAGCTGTCGAGCCTGCTGAAGTACAACGGGAACCCGTTCGAGCCGGCGGAGATCGTCGACGGGTTCGAGACCGCGATCGTCGAGGGCGACGGCGACGCGTCCGGCCATCAGACCACCTTCGTCCCAGCCGCAGGTGACTAACCAATGAGCACGTTTTCAGCGATCGGAGAGGAGCGAGAGATCGACCGCGACGAGTACACTCCCGGCGTGGAGCCGCAGCCGACCTGGTGTCCGGGCTGCGGTGACTTCAGCGTCCTGAAGGCGCTGAAGCAGGCGCTCCCGGAGGTCGGGCGCACGCCCGAGGAGACCCTGCTGTGTACCGGGATCGGCTGTTCGGGTAAGCTGAACAGCTACCTCGACACGTACGGGTTCCACACGATCCACGGGCGCTCGCTGCCCGTGGCCCGCGCCGCGAAGCTCGCGAACCCCGATCTCGAAGTGATCGCCGCCGGCGGCGACGGTGACGGCTACGGGATCGGCGGGAACCACTTCCTCCACACGGCCCGGGAGAACCACGACATGACGTACATCGTCTTCAACAACGAGATCTTCGGGCTCACGAAGGGACAGACCTCCCCGACGAGCCCCAAGGGTCACAAGTCGAAGACGCAGCCGTCCGGCAGCGCCAAGGAGCCGCTCAAGCCGCTCTCGCTGTCGCTGAACGCCGGCGCGTCCTACGTCGCCCGCACGGCCGCGGTCAATCCGAACCAGGCCAAAGAGATCATCGTCGAGGCGATCGAACACGACGGGTTCGCGCACGTCGACTTCCTCACCCAGTGTCCGACCTGGAACAAGGACGCGCGCCAGTACGTCCCGTACATCGACGTCAACGACTCCGACGACTACGAGTTCGACAAGACGGACCGCGTCGAGGCCGCCGAGATGATGCGAGAGACCGAGGAGTCGCTCCACGAGGGCGAGGTCCTCACCGGTCGCTTCTACGTCGACGAGGATCGTCCCTCCTACGGCGAGGAGAAGCAGGCGATCGGCGAGATGCCTGAGGAGCCGCTCGCCGAGCGCTACTGGGACGACGACTACGAGTGGGAGCGGTCCCACGACATGTTCCTCGACAAACACGCCTGAGCGGCCGCCGCAGCCGTTCACGGCGCAAGGCGCTCGTTTTCTGATTCGGAAGGTATTTTTTCATTGGAGACAACCATATACTCATGAGTACGGTATCGACGGAGGAACGGATCCTCTCTGTGTTAGAAGAGGACGCACAGGCGTCCTGCGGAGAGATCGCCGAGCGAGCCGACGTCTCGAAGCCGACGGTGCGGAAGTACATCGACCGCCTCGAAGACCGGGGTGTGATCGTCGGCTACTCGGCGGAGGTCGACCCGAAGAAGCTCTCCTCGCAGTCGATCGCCATGGTGGGGATGGACGTGGACTCGGGTCAGTACGTCGGGGCCACCCGGGAACTGAAGTCGCTCGACGAGGTCCAGGCGCTGTACACCTCCTCCGGCGACCACATGCTGATGGCCGAGGTGCGCGCCGGCGACGGCGACGAGCTCGGCGACGTCATCTCCGAGAAGCTGCTCGGGGTGGAGGGCGTGACCGCGGCACACCCGTCGTTCCTCCAAGAGCGGCTGAAGTGAGTCGATCCGGCGGTCGGCGGTCCCGCAGCCGTTAGTCCCGCGTCTCAGCCGAGCGCCCGTGGGTCGGCGATGACGACCGATTCGTCACCCGCCGGGCTCCGGCACGTTCCGCGGCGCGTGAACCCGTGGGCGCTGAAGAACTCCTCGGCGCTGGGACGGTCTGAGGGAACCGTCGCGCGGAGCGTGTCGACCCCGCGACCGGCGAGGGCGTCGCCGACGCGGGCGAGCAGTTCCTCGGCGACGCCCTCGCCGGCGCGGTTCGGATGGACCCACAGCGCCAGCAGCTCCGCCTCCGCACCGTCGGGGTCCGGGTGGGCGATCGCCAGTCCGACCGGGCCCTCCTCGTCGGTTTCCATCAGGAACGACCACTCGGCCTCGGCGGCGGCCTCGCGGACGCCGGCGGCGGACACGTCGAGTAAGGGCGCGCCGATGTCGTCGAACACCGTCTCCTCGCGCGCTCGCGAGACCACGGTCCGCAGCGCCTCCGCGTCGTCGGGCCGGGCCGCCCGGACATACATAATCAACCGTGAGTAAAGAACGCACCTATAGGTTTCGGCGGCGGCGCGATTGACGGGTGACGGCGGGCTGAAACGGTCGGCGTGACGGGGGAAGACCGACGCTCCGGGCCGTTACGCGACCGGTTCGACGCCGATCGTGACCGTGATACCCTCGACCTCCCACTCCTCGACGAGGCCGCCCTCGGCGGCCGCGGCGTCGCTCGGGTCATCGAGCCACGCGTCGGCGCGTACCTCCCCGGCGATCAGGTCGGCGTGGTCGTCGACAAACGCGGCGACGCGGTCGTCGTCGACCGCGACGCCGACGCGGATCCGCGCCTCCACGTCCAAGTCGAGCTCTTTGCGCATCTCCTGGATCCGGCGAATCACGTCGCGGGCGTAGCCCTCGGACTCGATCTCGGGGGTCAGGGAGGTGTCGACGTAGACGGTGCCGCCCTCGAACTCCGCACCAGAGACGTTCTCCGGCGGCTCCGCGACGTACTCGACCATCTCGTCGTCGAGGTCGATCGACTCGCCGTCGACCGCGACCTCGCCGCCCTCGACGGCCGCGCGGGTCGCGCCCTGAACGGCCTCCATCACCTTCTGTGCGTCGCCGCCGAACGCAGGCCCGATGGCGGCCATCTGCGGCTCGGCGGTCTCGACCAGTTCGTCGAACGCGTCGGTGACGACCACCTCGCGCGCGTTGACGCGGTCGGCGATCAGCTCGGAGAGCCTGTCGACCGCGGCCGCGACCGTCTCGTCGTCGGTCTCGACGACGACGCGCGGCACGGGCCACCGGAGCTTGCGCCCGGCCTGCTGGCGCGCGTTCGCGGCGGCCTCCTCCACGTCGCGGAAGACCGCCACGTCGCGTTCGAGGTCGGGGTCGCGCAGGTCGGCGTCCGGCTCGGGGTACGACAGCGCGTGGACCGTCGTCGCCTCGCCGTCGAGGGTCTGGTACATGCGCTCGGTCATGTACGGCGCGATCGGCGCGAGCAGACGCGTCACCTCGTCGAGGACGGTCGCGAGCGTGGCGTACGCGCCGCGCTTCGAGGCGGAGTCGGCCTCCTCCCACATGCGGTCGCGGACCGCCTTCACGTAGAACCGGGAGACGTCCTGCGTGACGAACTCGATCACGGCGTTGACGGCGTCGCTGACCTGATAGTCGTCCCAGGCGTCCGCGACCTCGGCTTCCACGGACTGGAGCCGCGAGAGCACCCACTCGTCGACGAGTTCGAGGTCGCCGTCCGCCAGATCGGCCTCGGCCGGGTCGTAGCCGTCGAGGTCCATGTACTCTAAGGGGAACCGGAACACGTTCCAGAGGATGTTGAGCTTGCCCTGTATCTCGCCGAGCCCGTCCCACTCGAACGCGAGGTCGACGCCCTGCTGGTCGTGGCTGAGGAGGTAGGTTCGCAGCGGGTCGCGTCCGGCGCGGTCGATCGCCTCCTCGGGCGTGACGATGTTCCCGACCGACTTCGACATCTTGCGGCCGTCCTCGTCGTTGGCGAACCCGTGCATCAGCACCTCCTCGTAGGGGATCTGGTCGACCGCGGCGGTCCCCATCCCGAGCTGCGACCAGAACCAGCCGCGGGTCTGGTCGTGCGCCTCGATGATCAGGTCCGCGGGCCACAGCTCCTCGTGGGCCGCCTCGTCGCTCGGATAGCCGAGCGTCGCCCACGACGCCACCGAGGAGTCGATCCACACGTCGAACACGTCGTCGATCCGCCGGTAGGTCGTCCCGTCCTCGACGACGGTGAGGTCGTCCACCGAGGGGCGGTGGAGGTCGATCGACTCGGGGTCGACGTCCTCCTCGACGCGGTCGGCGAGCTCCTCCCGGGTGCCGATCACGATCATGTCCTCGTCGAGCTGTCCGGACTCGGCGTCTTCGGGCACCCAGATCGGGATCGGGATCCCCCAGTAGCGCTGGCGGGAGACGTTCCAGTCGGGGGCGTCCTCGATGAAGTCGCGGAACCGGTTGTCCCGCGCCCACTGCGGGTGCCACTCCGACTCCTCCATGTTCTCAAGGAGGTCGTCTTTCACGTCCGTGATCGAGATGAACCACTGGTCGGTGACCAGCTGGATGATCCCGGTGTCACACCGCCAGCAGTGGCCGTAGCTGTGCTCGACGGTCCCGTGCGCGAGCATGTGGCCGTCGGCGACGAGGTCGTCGATGATGTCGTCGTTGGCGTCGCGGACGAACTGGCCGGCGTACTCCCCGGCGGCCTCGGTGAACTCGCCGTTCGGCCCGACGGGACAGTGGACGTCGAGGCCGAGTTCGGTGCCGCGGTGGAAGTCCTCCTCCCCGTGGCCGGGCGCGGAGTGGACGAGTCCGGTGCGGTCGGCCTCCACGTAGTCGGCGGCGTACACCCGCCCGGCACCGTCGAAGTCCGGGTACTCGGCGACGCGGTCGGCGAGCGGGTGGTCGTACGCCCAGCCAACGAGGTCGTCGCCGGTCAGCTCGGCCTCGACTTCGTAGCTCTCGTAGCGGCCCGCCTGTAGCACGTCTTCGACGCACTCGGCGGCGACGTAGAGCAGTTCCTCCTCGCCGTCCCGCTCGGCGCGGACCGCGTTGTAGGTCAGCTCCTCGTCGACGGCGACGAAGGTGTTCGCGGGGATCGTCCACGGCGTCGTCGTCCAGATGACGAGGCTCCCCTCGCGGTCGGCGAGCGGGAACTTCACGTAGATCGAGGGGTCCTCGACGTCCTCGTACTCGACCTCGTTGTTGGCGAGGCCGGTCTCGCAGCGCGGGCACTGCGAGATCGAGCGTTTCCCCTGCTCGACGAGGCCGTTGTCGGCGACCTCGGAGAACGCCCACCAGGCGGCCTCCATGTACTCGGGGTCAATCGTCTCGTAGGGGTCCTCCCAGTCCATCCACGCGCCGATGGACTTGAAGTCCTCGTCCATCGCCGCCCGGTTCTCGACGGCGAACTGCTTGCACTTCTCGATGAACGCCTCCATCCCGTACTCCTCGATGTCCCGCTTGTTCTCGAAGCCGAGCTCCTCCTCGACTTTCACCTCGATCGGGAGCCCGTGCATGTCGTAGCCGGGGCGGTCGGTGACGCGGTGGCCGGTCATCCGCTTGTACCGGATGACGGCGTCTTTCAGCGTCTTGTTCCAAGCGGTTCCGAGGTGCATCTGCCCGGAGGTGTACGGCGGGCCGTCCACGAAAAAGAACGGCGGGTCGTCGGCGTGCGCCTCTTTCGCCGCCTCGTAGGCGTCGTGGTCGTCCCAGTACTCGTCGACCGCGGTCTCGACGTCCGCGGGCGCGTACTGGTCGTCGATCTGCTCCATACGCGTTGGTCTGCGCGCGCGTATTTGAATACGGCGGAGTCGTGGGAACAGTTCAGACGGCGGGACCGACCGGGCACCGAACCGCGAAGCCGCGACCGCGATCCGCGAGTAGATTCCCGCTCGGACGCGGACGGAAGGTCGATCCTACTCGGGTATTTGGCCCATACCAATATCGTTCGACCCCCGATTGCGAGTATGAACGCCTCACGTGTGGTCGTCGTCGCGGCGGCGGTGCTGGTCGTCGCCGTCGTCGCGACCGGCGGCGCGGTCGGTCAGGAGCAGGTGACGCTCACCGTCTCGGTGACGGACCAGAACGGCGACACGGTCGGCGGCGTGACCGTCGAGGCGACGTGGGAGACCGAGTCCGGCGAGACGGAGACCGCGACGGGGACGACGGCGAGCAACGGGAACGTACTGCTCGACGTCCCCGAGGGGGCGAGCGTCGAACTGGACGTCGACGACGACGCGTACGTCCGGAACCGCCCCCTCCGCGTCGCTAACGCGAGCGAGACGGCGGTCGCGCTCGGCGTCAGTCGGAGCGGGACGGCGACGGTGACCGTGGTCGACGACCGGGACCGGCCGCAGGCCAATGCGACGGTGCGGATCCGCGAGGACGGGCGGACGGTCGACCGGGGCGAGACCGACGCGGACGGGATCTACGAGACGGCGCGCGTCGAGCGCGGCACGTACGAGGTCGTCGTCGTGAAGCCGGGCTACTTCGAGGCGCAGCGGGAGGTGACGGTGGCGCGGAACGCGGAGGCGACGGTCGCGCTCGAACGGGGGACCGTGACGCTCGACGTGCGCGCCCTCGACGACCACTTCGACCCGCCCGCCTCCATCGAGACCGGAGCGGTCCGCGTGTCCTCGCCGGCCTACGACGCCGAGGTGAGCGTGACAGAGGGGACGGCCTCGCTCAACGTCCCCGTGAACGACGTGTACACGGTCGAGGTCGTCAAGGACGGGTACGACGCCTCGAACGAACGGATCAGGGTGCGGGAGTCCTCGGCGAGCGTGAACGCCACGGCACAGCTGACCCCCGCACTGTCGGTTACGCCGGCGAACGAACGCGTCTTGGTCAGCGAGACGACCCGCGTGACGGTTCGGAACGCCTACGACGAGCGGGTCCCCGGCGCGACCGTCGAGGTCGATGGCGACGCGGTCGGCGAGACGAACGACCGCGGAGAGGTCGACGTGGAAATATCGTCGACCGGGAACCGGACGATCGTCGCCCGGGACGGGTCCGTCGCGTCCGATCCGGTGACGGTCGAGGGGGTCGACACCGCGACGGACGGGAACGGTTCCGACGGCTCGGGCGACGGTGACGACTCCGGAGCCACCGACGACGGCAGTCCCGGCTTCGGCGTCGTCGCCGCAGTTCTCGCCCTCCTCGCTGTCGGCACCGCGAGTCGGCTTCGGGGTCGCTGAAGCCTCCGGCGCGGGCCTCGGCCGAAGCGGTCGAGAGCGCCGTCGCGGTGGCTTATCGCGGACCCGGCGCGCCGTCGGCGAAGTAGTCCGCGAGCCGTTCGGCGGCCTCGGTCGCGCGCGGCGTCACCAGGGCGAACCGGATCCACTCGTCGCGGGCGGTTCCGAACGCCTCGCCCGGCATTCCGGCGACGCCCGCCTCGTCGACGAGCCGCTTGACGTTCGCCATCGTCCCCGGGAACCCCTCGAAGCGCGCGAGCACGTAGAAGGCCCCCTCCGGGCGGCTGTACTCCGCGCCCGCCGCGTCAAGGGCGCTCGTAAACGCGTCGACGCGGTCCGCGAGCAGGTCGCGGGCCTCGGCGTAGTAGCTCGGCGGGGTCTCGGCGAGCGCGTGGTAGGCCGCGTACTGCGAGGGGCGCGCCCCGGCGACGTTCACGAGCATGTGCCGGGTCCGCGCGTCGTCGACGTGCGCCTCGGGGAAGACGCCGTACCCGACCCGAAATCCGGTGATCGCCATCGACTTCGAGAAGCCGCTCGTGACGATCACCCGGTCGGAGTCGATGGCCAGCGCCGACTCGAACGAGCCGGCCAGATCGAACCGGTCGTACACCTCGTCGACGACGACGAGGGCGTCGACCGCCTCGGCGATACCGACGACCTCGCGAATCGTATCGAGGTCGTACACCGCGCCGGTCGGGTTGTTCGGGGTGTTCAAGACGATCAGCGCGGTGTCCTCGCTCGCGGCCGCGCGGAACGCGTCCACGTCGAGGCTTCCGTCGCGAGCGGTCGGCACCAGCGTCGGCTCGCCGCCGAGCAGGTGCGTCTTCCCCGGGTAGTAGGGATAGACAGGGTCGGTGAGCAGCGCCTCGTCGCCGGCGTCGCGGTCGAGCGCGCGCGCCATCGCGAGGTAGTTCGCCTCGCCGGTGCCGTTGGTGACGACCACGCGGTCGACGTCGACCCCGTTGCGCGCCGCGATCGCCTCCCGCAGCTCGCGGAGCCCGTCGCTCGGCGGGTACTGGAAGTCGGCGGGCGGGAGGTCGGCGTACTCGCGGAGCGCCTCGCGGAGCGCGGCGGGCGGCTCCCAGTCCGGGTTGCCGCTCACCATGTCGATGACGTCGCCGTCGGCGGCCGCGGCGTACTGCATCACGTGGAAGAACTTCGGCTCCTCGTACTCCATACGGCCGGGTGGGACGCGGTCGCCGTGGCTCTTTCGACCGGGAAGCGGGGGCTCAAAAGCGCCGAAGGGGAGGGAGGTAGGCGCAGCTTACGAGCGTCGCCGCGATCCGGTGGTTTGACCTGTCGAGACGCAGAGCGAACGGTATGAACAAACGCGGCCACGTTCTCAACGGGCTCCTGCTCGCGCTGGGACTCGGATTCGTCCTCGAACCCGGTCTCGACGCGGCGACGGCGAAGATGGTCGCACAGGTCACCGTTCCCGTCGTGTTGGGCGCGCTGTTCCCCGACGTCGACACCGCCTTCGGACGCCACCGGAAGACGCTCCACAGCCTCCCGGTGTTGGCGGTCTTCCTCGCGTACCCGGTAGTCTTCGGCAACCTCCAGTACGTGTGGATCGGCGTGTTGACGCACTACGTCCTCGACGTGGTCGGGAGCCGACGGGGGATCGCGCTGTTCCACCCGCTCTCCGACAAGGAGTACTCGCTGCCGACGGGCGTGACGACGAGCAGCAAGTACGCGGACCTCGTCACCGTGATCATCACGGCCGTCGAGATCGCCGCGCTCTGGGCGATCAACGAGTTCGTCATCAATCTCGAACTCGATCTCTCGGCGGTCACGCAGACGATTTCGGAGGCCGCGGCCGGGTTCGGTATATAAACGAGGCTCGGTAGAAACGATCAGCGACACGGTAGTGCGGTCATTTATAAATCGTCGATCGACGCGAACGCTACCGAATCCCCAGCCGCTCGGCTGTACGTAGCTGTTTCTTATAAATCGCCGAGCGACACGGATACCTCCGAAGCCCCAGTCGCGAGGCGGGCGTACGCTCGTTGCGCTCCTCGTCGCTCACTGCGTTCGCTCCTGCGGTGCTTGCGTCGTCATCAGAACGCGGAGCGTTCTGATTGGCTCACGAGAGCTTCGCTCTCGTGAACGCCTACGCCCGCCTCGCGACTGCCCCTTCGAGTCCCACCCGGCACCGCCCCGCACAGCACCTCACGCCTCCCCAGCCTCGCGCGTGCTGTCGCCGGCGGCGGAGCCGCCGGCTGCCAGAGGGACCTCCGGTCCCTCGCGTCTCGCGGCCTCCGGCCGCTCGCAGGCACGCGCCACCGCTTTGTCCGTCTACTCGTAGACGCTCACGTCGTCGAACCGGCCCTCGTAGGCGACGTTCGACGGGAGCGTCGGCTCGTTGCCGGAGAGGAACATGCGGTCGAGTTTCACCCAAGTGTTCTCATAGCCGAGGTGCGCGAACTCGACGAGCCCGCGGAGCCGGTGGCCGGCCCCGCCGCGGTGGATAACCTTTCGGGGACGGCGCTCGCGGAACGCGTCGGCGACCGCCTCGGCGTCGTCGAGGTCGCCCTCGAAGGCGGTCCACGCCTCGCCGACCGTGCCGGAGAGGTGCGCGTACGACGAGCCGAACCCGGCGCAGTCGGTCGCCTCGGCGGTCCGGCGCGCTCGGGCGTTCTGGTGGGGCAGCAGCTTCGTGTTGTACGTCTCTATCGCGTCGATCCGGTCGGCGTGAGCGTCGACCTCGGGCTGCGTGAGCGAGATGGTAGCAAAGCCGGGATGCGGGACGAGGACGGCGGCGTCCTGCCGCACGAACTCCGCCATCGCGCCCTCGAAGGTGATGTAGTCGGGGACCGGGTCGGAGAGGCCGACGACGAGGAGGTGCCGGCGGTTCCCCCAGTCGCCGGTGAACACCTCGCGGGCGGGGACGACGGTCAGCTCGTCGTCGGAGTACCGTGCCGCGCGCTCCCGGACCGTGGGGAGCCGCGTGAAGTGCGGCGCGTACACGAGCGCGTCGATCCCGCGGGCCTTCGCGCGGGCGACGACCTCGTCGTCGAGCACCTTGACGTGGGCGTCGACGCGCGTTTGCGATCGGGTCACGGTCGGACGGTCGTCGCCGTCGCGCAAAGGCGTATCGTTCGACGACGACGGTGCCGCGACCGCAGGCCGAACGCGGCGTCGACGTGGGAAAGCGTTAATCTCCCGCGGGCGAGAGTCCGGGTATGGCCCCTCGCTGGACGTGCGGCATCGGCGACTGCGACGCCGCCTTCGACGACGTGGAGGCGGCGATCGTCCACCAGACCAACGACCACCAGCGCCACGAGTGCAAGGTGTGTGGCACCATCGTCCCCGACGGCTACTTCGCGATCCGCCACGCGTTCGACGAGCACACCCGCGCCGAGTTCGTCCGCGCGTACGACGCCGACTCGGCGGCGGTGCGCCGCCGCGAGGAGATCAAAGGCGAGATCGAGACCGAAGCGGACCTCCAGCGGGTCGTCGAACAGCTCGACCGCGGCGTCTGACGCGGTCGATCTCGGCGAGTTCGACCCTACAGCACGCGCTTCCCGAGCGCGCTCGCCGCCAGCTCCGTCGCCAGTTCGGCCGTCTCGTTGTGCTGGTCGAGCGTCGGATTCACCTCGACGAGTTCCATCGACCGGAGCGCGTCCGTCTCGTCGACGATCTCCATCGCGCTGTGCGCCTCTCGGTAGGTGACCCCGCCGCGGACGGGCGTCCCGACGCCGGGTGCCGCGTTCGGGTCGAGCCAGTCCAGATCGAGGCTGACGTGGATCCCGTCGACGCCGGCCGCGGCGACCGACAGCGCCTCCTCCGTGACGTCCGTGATCCCCCGCTCGTCGATGTCGGACATCGTGTACGCCGCGAAGCCGCGCTCGCGGATCAGCTCGGCCTCCGCCTCGTCGACCGAGCGGAGACCGACCAAGGCGACGTTCTCCGGGGAGAGCCCCGTCGCGTTCGCCCACTCGGTGTCCGCGAACTCGCCGATCCCGAGCGCGGCCGCCAGCGGCATCCCGTGGACGTTGCCCGAGGGCGTCGTCGCGGGCGTGTTGAGGTCGGCGTGCGCGTCGAACCACACGGCACCGATGTCCGCGTCGCGCGCGGACCCGACGAGACTCCCGATGGCGATGGAGTGGTCGCCGCCGAGCGCGAGCGGGATCTCCCCGTCGGCGAGCGTCGCCGCGACCTCGTCGCCGAGCCGCCGGCAGACGTCGGCCGTCTCGCGGAGGAACTTCGCCTTCCCCTCGCTCGGCGCGTCCGCGTCCGGATCGCGCTCCTCGGCGCGCGGGACGAGGAGGTCGCCCCCGTCGGTCGTCTCGACGCCCGCTCCGGCGAGCTGGTCGGCGAGCCCGCCGTACCGGATCGCCGACGGTCCCATGTCGACCCCGCGTCGGTTCGCCCCGTAGTCGGTCGGCGCGCCGATGATCCTGACCGTGGTCATACCGGCTACGCGGCGCGCCGGCGCTTGAATGGTGGGGATCGCCGTCCAGCCGTGCCCGCCGTGCCTACCGTACCCGCCTCGCCGGATCGGACACCGTTTTGCGCCCGGACCGCCACGGGTCGACCATGGACGGTTCGGATTCGTACTCCGTCGAGCCCGGCGACATCGAGCCGGTCGGCGCGATGATCGCGGTCGCGTTCACCGGCGCGGCGGTCGGACTCGTCGGCGGCGCGGTCTCGTTCGTCTCCGCCGACCTCGGGCTCGCGCTGGTCGGCGTCGGCGTTGTCGTCGCGCTCTCCAGTCCGATCGCGTACGTTCGGATGAAGCGGCTGCGCGGCGAGTGACCCGAACCGACCGGAGCCGGCCGTAGCCCGCCACCGAGCGGATTCCACACGATCGTTTATAAGTGAGTTCCATCGCATTTAAGCGGGGGCGCTATCTATCTGTTCGCATGTCATCGATCGAGCTCACGTCGAGCCAGAAAAGCATCCTCACGGCCCTGATCAACCTGTACGGGGAACAGGAAGACGCCGTGAAAGGCGAGGCGATCGCCGAGGAGGTCGACCGTAACCCGGGAACGATCCGCAACCAGATGCAGAGCCTCAAGGCCCTCCAGCTGGTCGAGGGCGTACCGGGACCGAAGGGCGGCTACAAGCCCACCTCGAACGCCTACGAGGCGCTCGACATCCAGCGCATGGACGAGCCGGCCGACGTCCCGATCTACCACGAGGGCGAGCAGATCGAGGGGGTCAACGTCGACGGGATCGACCTCTCCAGCGTCCACCACCCCGAGCTGTGCCGCGCCGAGATCCACGTTCAGGGCTCGGTCCGCGACTTCCACGAGGGCGACTCCGTCACCGTCGGTCCGACGCCGCTCTCGAAGCTCGTCATCGACGGGACGGTCGACGGCAAAGACGACACCGCGAACGTCCTCATCCTCCGGATCGACGACATGCGAGCGCCCGACGAGCCGGCCGAGCACTAACGGCGACGATCGGGTTCACGTCGAACGGGTGCCGGAGTATTCCGTCGAAACGACCTTCTCAAAGTTCTCGGCGATCGATTCCTCTCTACGTCTTCGAGCGGTCAGTACAGAGGAAAAGCGAGTGATCTACGGTGCGGTGGCGCGCGCCTCCGAGGCCGCATCGCGGCCGAGGAGCGCCGCGCGAGGGACGCGGCGAGCGCTCGGAGAGCGCGAGCCGCGAGGCTGGGGAGGAGTGAGGCGCGGTTGCGGTGCTGTGTGCTGTGCGGGGCGGGACTCGAAGGGGCAGCCGCGAGGCGGGCGCAGGCGACAGCAGGACCACAGCGAAGGAGCGAGTGAAACGAGCGACTGAGAGAGGACCGCCCCGAGCGTGCGCCCGCCTCGCGGCTGGGGCTTCGGCGGTCGTGTCGATCAGCGACCTGAAAGCAGCAACGTATCGCCGAGCGGCTTGAGCTTCGGCGGTCTCCACGTTGATCGAGCGCTTATGAACGATAGCAACATCGTATAGCCGCGAGTCGCCCCTACTCACATGTCGCCGAACGCGCTGACGCCGCGGCTCGCGGAGGAGACCTTGGCGATCCAGCGCGTGGCGATGGCCTTCTTCAGCAGCTTCGCGGGCTTCCCGCCGAACGTCTTGATCGGCATTCCCATCACGTCGTGGGCGACCGCGTCCTCGCCGACGGAGATGACCGTCCCCTTGTCCTCGTGGGTCCACGAGCGGAGCGGCGCGCCGCGGGCGGCGCGAGCGAGGTTGGCCCCGGCGACCTCGGCGGCCTGCCAGGCGGCCTGCGCGGTCGGCGGCGCGACGTCGTCGTCGCCCTGCTCGACGAGGGCGGTGTCGCCGATGGCGAACACGCGGTCGTCGCTGGTGGTGAAGTCGGAGCCGGCGTGGACGCGGTTCGAGCGCTCGTCCTTGTCGACCTCGACGTTCTCTAACTCCGGCTGGCCCGTAATTCCGCCGGTCCAGATCAGCACGTCGTGTGCGAGTTCCTCCGGCTCCTCGTCCTCGCCGCCGCCGAGGTAGACGGCCTCCTCGTCGGCCTTCGAGATGAAGTCGCCGGTGAGGATCTCCACGTCGGCGTCCTCCAGCCGCTGGCGCAGCGCACCCTGTACCTGGGGGTCGTTGCCGGGGAAGACCTCGTCGAGGCCCTCGACGAGCTTGATGTTGATGGGCGCGCGGTGCTTGTCGCGGTACTCGGCGATCTCGCCCGCCGTCTGGATGCCCGAGAGGCCGGCACCGCCGACGATGACCTCGACGGGGTCGGAGCGGGTGGCCTCGGCCGCCGCCTCGCGGACGTCCTCGTGGATCGCCTTCGCGTCCTCCAGGCCCTTCAGCTGGTGGGCGTTCTCCTTCAGCCCCTCGATGCCGAAGAAGGCCGTCGTGGAGCCGACACCCAAGAGGAGGTAGTCGTAGTCGACGGTCGTCCCGTCGTCCGTCTCGACGACTCGCTCCTCGGGGTCGACGTCGACGACCCGACCCTGGACGAAGTCGGACTCGGGCGATTTGATCTCGTCGACGGGGATCGTAATCTTGTCTTCGACCGCGGGGTTGCGGATCGCGCGGTGGACCTCGTGTAAAACGAGGTGGTAGTCGTGTTCGGAGATCCACGTGAGCTCCGCCTCGCCCTCGCCGACCTCGTCTTCGAACGCCTTCACCGCCCCTGCGCCGGCGTACCCGGAGCCGACGACCACGACCTGTGTACTCATGCGTGTCGCTCCGCGGCCCGCGGATAAAGTCGCTTTGGAACGACTGCCAGCAAATATTGCGAACGCGGCAGGCCTACACTCGCTACAGCGAGAGCCCGGCGTGCCAGCGGTCGGCACCCGCCTCGCGTTTCACCTCGTCCATACGCGCGAGCAGCTTCACCGCGAGGCTCGCGGTCTCTGCGGCGCGCGACTCGCCCTCCGTCCGGAACTCGCCGGTGATACGGTTCGCGTACACCGAACAGACCGCCCCCGCCCGGAGCCCGTACACGTTCGCGATGGTGAGGATCGCCGACGCCTCCATCTCGATGTTCTTCACGTTCGCGTCCCGTAGCTCCGCGACCAACTCGTCCGAGCCGGCGGCCTCGAACCCCTCGAACCCGGGGCGTCCCTGGCCCGCGTAGAAGGAGTCAGCGCTCATCGTGACGCCGGTGTGGTAGTCGTGGCCCAGCCGCTCCGCGGCGGCGACTAGCGCGGAGACGACCTCGCCGTCGGCGCTCGCGGGGTAGTCCTCGCGGACGTACTCGTCGCTCGTCCCCTCCTGCCGGACCGCGCCGGTCGTGATCACCAGATCGCCGACGTCCATCTCCGGCTGGATCGCGCCGCAGGAACCGACTCGAATGAACGTGTCGACGCCGACGCGCGCGAGCTCCTCGACGGCGATGGCGGCCGAGGGCGACCCGATCCCGGTCGAGGTGACGGAGATCGGGGTCCCGTCGTAGCTGCCGGTCGCGGTGCGGTACTCGCGGTGGCGCGCGACCTCCTCGTGGTCGTCCCACAGCGCCGTGATCTTGTCGACGCGCTCGGGGTTGCCGGGGAGCAGGACGGCGTCGGCGACATCCTCGGCCGCGGCCTCGACGTGGTAGCCGGCCTCGTCGTTGGGGTCTTCGCTCTCGGCGTCGGACGCCGGGGAGTCGACGGCGGGAGCGTCCGCGTCGGTCTCGTCTGTCATGTCCTCGCGGTTGGGGGAGGTATTTAAAAGTAGTTCCGGCTCGGGGCGACCGCCGCCGCGGCTCGGGGGTCGGACCGATCCTTCGGTTCGCGACGCCGAGTCGGCATATGCCAACCGTGTGTTCTTGTACGGATCGGGCGTACCGACGGACATGCAGGCGTTCGATTTCACGGTTACCTACGAGGAGGGTGCCGACGACCTGATGGACGTGTTCATCGAGAACCCGGGGCTGTACTCCCGGACGGTCTCCTGTCACGCGACCGCGGAGACGATGTGGCGCGTCGACGAGGTCACGGGACCGCCGGAGGCGCTCGCGGCGTACGACCGCCGGCTCGAAGAACTCCCCCGCTGTTCGAACCTCCGGGGAATGGGCGGGTGCGAACTCGACTGGGAACACGAGGTGCTCGCCGAGCGCCGGACGAGCCGGCTCATCTACTCGAAGCAGTCGGAGGGAGAGGGCTGTCGGTCGGTGCCGTACCTCGTGACACAGCGGCTGGGTGACGGGGCACTCTGCCGGGCACAGCAGTACGGGAACGCCTACGAGTGGAGCGTGCTCGTCGACGACGACAGCGCCCTCAGCCCCGTCTACGAGGAGCTCGAAGCGAACCTCCGACCCGGTCTCGAACTGACGTTCGAGCGAGTCGACGGCTCTCCCGACTGGACGGTCGGCCAGCCGGACGCCGACGACCTCCCGCCGGAACAGCGCGACGCGCTCCGGACCGCGATCGAACGCGGCTACTACGACACCCCACGCCGGATGTCACTTCAGGAGGTCGCAGAGGCGGAGCAGATCCCGGTGTCAACCCTCCAGTACCGCGTCTCGCGCGCCGAGGCCTGGCTCGCGAAGAACTACCTCGGCGGGCGGTCCGCGCTCGCGTCCGACGCCGTCGAGGCCGAGGAGACCACCCCGTAGCCGACGCGTCGCCCGCCGCCCCAGCCGACGCGTTGCCCGCCCCGAAACCGCGGTTGGAACATACCGAACGAACGCCCACGGTTCGGCGGCCCGAATCGAGACTGTCGACAATGCGACGAGGAACGAACGACGACGGCGGCGTGTCGCGACGGAACTATCTGACGGGCGGAGCGGCGGCGCTCTCGCTTTCGATCGCGGGCTGTATGGGGTCGATCGGCGGCGACGACGGCGGCGAATCCGGAGGAGGCGGCTCGAACGGGCTCCTCCTGCGGGACGGGAGCGTGATCTCCGTCGATCCCGACATCGGCGTCTTGGAGCGCGCGGACGTCTACGTGGAGGACGGCGAGATAATCGAGGTCGCCGAGGGGATCGACGCCGACGGCGCGACGGTCATCGACGCGTCGGGGTCGGTCGTCGCGCCCGGGTTCGTCAACACGCACCTCCACACGTGGCAGGCCGGCGTACGCGGGATCGCGGGCGACTGGACGTTCTCCGACTACCTCGAGATCATGCTCGGCGAGGTGAGCAGCCACTACGAGCCGGACGACGCCTACCTCGGGAACCTGTTCGGTGCCGCGGAACAGCTCAACGCCGGGACGACGACGATTCTCGACTGGTTCCACATCGCTAACTCCCCGGACCACTCCGACCGGGCGATCGACGGCTTGGAGGACGCGGGTATCCGGGCGGTGTTCGCCCACGGGCCGCCGGGCGACGACGGCGCGACGTGGTGGGAGGCGAGCACGGAGCCGCACCCGGACGACATCGAGCGGCTCCACGACGAGCGCTTCCCCGTCGCCGACGACCGGATCACGCTCGCGATGGGGATCCGCGGCCCCGACTACGCCACGGATGAGGTGGTCGAAGAGGACATCACTCGCGCCCGCGAGATGGGCATCCCCGCCTCGATGCACATCGGGTCCCTCGGCGGCGGCGGCGTCTACACCTTAGAGGAGCTGGGGCTGCTCGGCGACGACCTCAACTACGTCCACGCTAACCGCTTCGAGGACGAGGAGTTCGCGCTCGTCGGCGACTCCGGCGGCTCGGTGTCGACGACGCCGGAGGTCGAACTCCAGATGGGGATGGGGACACCGGTCCTCGGGAAGGCGGCGGCGGCGGGCGCAACCCCGTCGGTCGGGGTCGACATCGTCTCGAACGTCAGCGGCGACATGTTCACGCAAACCCGTATGGCGGTCGGCGTCCAGCGGGGACTCGACAATCGGCCGGTCGTCGAGCGCGGCGAGCAGACGACCGAGGTCTCCATCAACCCGCACCGGGCGCTGGAGATCGCGACGATCGAGGGTGCCCGGGCGCTCAGGCTGGAGGACCGCGTCGGCTCGATCACGCCGGGGAAGCGCGCCGACCTCGTCGTGATCGACGGTGGCGACATCAACACGCTACCGGTCAACAACCCGGTCGAGACGGTGGCGTTCCAAGCGGGCGTCGGGAACGTCGACACCGTGGTCGTCGACGGCGAGGTCGTGAAACGCGACGGCTCGCTCACGAACGACCGCCTCGCCGAGGAGCGGGAGGCCTTCAAGTCGTCCGCCGAGCGGGTCCTCTCCGAGAGCGGTCTCGGCGAGTGAGCCGGAAGGCGCTCCGACGGACCCGTCGATAGTCCGAAAGAACGGGGGCGTTCCGGTGCCCAGAGTGCGGCGACACCCAACGCCGGCTTCGGCGAGGCGGCGTCGACCGGATCAGTCGCCGGCGTCGCGCGCCTCGCCCGCTTCGCTCGCGTCGTCGAGCGTCCCCTCCGAGATGGTGTTCGGGAGCAGTTCGCCGAGCGTGTACTCCGCGACCGCGTCGCCGCCCTCGTCGCAGGCGACGACGAGGTCGTCGGCCGCGAACTCCGCGAGCGTCTGCCGGCACATCCCGCAGGGGGTGACGCCGTCGCGGACGCCGGAGGAGACCGCGATCCGCTCGAACTCGTGGTGACCGTTCTTCACCGCCTCCGCGAGCGCGACCTCCTCGGCGTGGAGGCTGTTGGAGTAGTTAGCGTTCTCGATGTTACAGCCGGTGTAGACGGTTCCGTCGGCGGTTTCGAGCGCCGCGCCGACGCGGTACTCGGAGTACGGGACGTGGGCGTTCGTCAGGGCTTCTCTGGCCGCGGCGATCAGATCGTCCATGGTCGGGCGATCGGACGGCGCGCCGATAACTGTACTGTGTCGCGGATCGGTGGGTCGATGGTGACGACAAAGGTTACTCCGCGACCGAGACCGCCGAAGCCCCAGCCACGAGGCGGGCGCACGCTCGCTGCGCGCTTCAGTCGCTCGCGCTGCTCGCTCCTTCCAGTGCTTGCGTCGCCTGCGCCCGCCTCGTGGCTGCCCCTTCGAGTCCCCGTCCCGCACCGCGCAGCACCGCACCTCACGCCTCCCCAGCCTCGTCGACCGGTCTCCGCTTCGCTCCGACCGGTCGACTCCCTCGCGCGGTGCTCCTCGCGGTCGCCGGTGGCGACCGCTCAGAGGCACGCGCCACCGCCAGAAAAGTTGGAAAAGCGTCGCGAGAGGTCGGGTCAGTCGTCGTCCGTCCACGCCGAGAAGCCGCCCTCGATGAGCGTCTCGGACTGACGGTCGATGTACTCCCGCTGGGTGTCCTGGACCGCGGTCGCGAAGTCGTCGCCGTCGTCGAGGCGGTCGCGGACGCGGTCCCGCTTCCAGCTCGCCGGCGTCATGCGGTTCGCGACGCGCCAGCGGAGCGGCGCGACCCACGCGGCGGCCTCGTCGTCGGCGCAGCCGGCGGTTCTGAGTCCCGCCTCCGCGTGGTCGAGAAGGTCGTCGTACAGCGCGTCGATATCGGTCGTGCGCTCGCCGTCGAGGCCGATCCACTCCATGTCGGCGTCGAGTCCGTCCGCGACCGCGGCGTAGAAGTTGTCGCGGGCGGTCTCCCAGTCGAGTCCGATGACGGGGTGTTCGCGCTGCGGGAGCGCCTGCATCAGCCCCGCGAAAGTTCCCTGGAAGGCGATGGAGTCGCGGACGGTGGGCTGGCCGGGGATGGGGCGGAACTCGATGCGGGCGTTCGCGGCCGAGCGGCTGGACCCCTCGAAGACGGGGCGGACCCACCGCCAGTAGCTGCCGTGTTTCGTGCGGAACGTCGCGAACGCGTCGTCGAACCGGTCGCTGCCGCCGGGGTCCGGCATCGGGATCAGCGTCTCGTCGGCCGCGATGCGGTCGACCGCGGTCTCGACGTCGCGGAAGTCGCGCGGGAACCGCACCTTGTCGGCGTCGGTCCGCGAGTTGAGGACCGACTCGAAGACGTGGATCCGGTTCGCGGTCGCGCCCTCGGCGAGGACCCGCTCGCCGTCCCAGTCGTCGTCGTACAGGTCGGGCGGGAAGAAGGGAGAGTTCGCGCCGAGCGCCAGTAGCGGGCCGGCGATCCGCAGCGCGTACCGGAAGTGCTCCGGGAGCGTATCGGCGCGTGCCACCTGGTAGTGCGGCTGAACGGACGTGATGAGGCTCTCGGGCATCACCGTCTCGGCCGCCAGCGACACGCCCGGCGCGTCGAGGCGGACTGCCGGATTCCCGTCCCCGGCGTTCGGGTCGGCGTCCGTCGACCCCTCCCGGCGGGTGTTGGCCATCGCGTGGTACCGGACCGCGTCGCTCATGTTGACCGCGACGACGACGCCGTCAACCTCGACGCTGTCGGTGAGGTACTCGCGCGCCGTCTCGCCCGCGGGCGGGATGGTCCAGAGCCCGTCGGAGACGAGCCGCATCCCCTCGACGCCCGCGGTGTTCTCCGCGGCCTCCAGCCGCGCGCGGACCTCGGCGAGCTGCGCGCGGAGCCCGTGGTCGGAGAGCGGCTGCGGGCTCGTACACATCTCCGCGTTGTGGAGTCCCAGCTCCTTCTCGAAGCCCATCAGCTCCAACATGCGGCGCGGGACTCTCATGAGGGCGTACTCGCCCGCCCGGGACTCCTCGCTCCACCGGCCGTCGCCGACCGCGTAGAACTCGTACTCGAAGCCGACGATCGACTGGTGGTTGTCGAAGGAGCCGTCGTGGAGCTCTTGTTTGACGATCTCGGCCTCCTCGGCCGCGCGCTCGGCGAACGCCTCGGCGTCGACCGAGAGCGCCTCCCGGACCCCGTCTGCGAGCGCAGACTCGGTGGTCATGCGACCGGGGAAGGACGCGGCGGCGTAAAAAGGCCTCCGGCCGAAAGAACGCCTGGATCCGGGTCGCGGGGACCGCTCTACTGGTTCGCCGAGCGCGCGTCGAGCGCGACGGGGATCGACCGGCTCGCGACGTCGCCGGCGAACGCCTCGCCGTCGGCTTCCAGCTTCTCGAAGGTGTCGTAGTGGATCGGGACGACGAGGTCGGGTCCCATCGCCTCGGCCAATTCGGCCGCCTCGCACCGGTCCGCGACGATGCCGCCTCCGCCGATGTTCGCGAGGAAGACGGAGACGTCGAGTTCGGCGAACCCGTCGAGCGCGTCCGAGTCGCCGGGCCAGAAGACGGTGCGCCCGCCGAGCGACAGCAGGAACCCGCAGCCGAAGCCGGGCGGGTGCGCGACGGAGCCGTCGGGTCCGGCGTTCGGTCCCTCGGGGTCGTTGTGGGCGGGGACGGACCACACCCGTACCTCGCCCGCGGGCGTGTCGACGTCGACGCGGTCCTCCTCGCCGACGCGGACGATCTCGTAGTCGTCTGCGAGCGCGTCGATCGGCTCCACGTCGCGGTCGATACCGGCGGGGTCGACCGCCTCGTAGATCACGAGCGTCGCGTCCCCGCTCGCGACCGACCGGATCCCGTCGCTGTCGTAGTGGTGGTCGTGGGTGACGACGACGAGGTCGCCGTCGCGCGCCCAGTAGTCGTCGAGGACGCCGTACCGGCCGGGGTCGGTGTAGACGACCGGTCCCCCGTCGGTCTCCAGCCGCGCCGTCGCGTAGCCGAGCCACTCAACCGCGAACTCCTCGTAGCGGACCGTCATGTCGCGGTCTCCGTCCGGAGTCGTCTTGAGGGTGGCTATCGGTCGCGGTCGCGGTCGCGGTCGCGGCCGACTTCGGACCCCTCATCGCCGGTCGACCCGCCGTCGCCGGTCAAGCGGGGGTCCCCGTCGTCGATCACGGCGAGGTCCCACGCGGCGGCGAGCGCGTCGTCGTCGAGCGACCGCCCGAGCGCGTGTTCCGGCACCAGCGGCATCGGGACCGGGACGTACCCGGCGTCGCGCAACGCGGCGAATCCGCCGACCGTCTCGACGACGGTCCCGTCGTCGCCCCGCCGGACGCGGAACCGCTTGTCGGCCGGGTCGCGGCGGTACGCGAACGGGAAGACATCGTCGGCCGGCGTCCGAAGGCTCTCGACGCCCGCGAGGACCGCGACAGGACTTCCGTCGACCTCGCAGACCAGCCGCGGGACCGCCGGTCGACCGTCCTCGTCGACCGCGGCGGCGTCGACGTCCGCGCCGGCCGCGATCGGCCCGGCAGGAGTGTCGGTCTCGCGCCAGGCGAACGTCGGCTCGCCGAGGCCGTCGGCGCGGACGCAGGCGTAGCCGCCGCCGGAGACCGGGACCCGGTCCGGCCCGAGGTGGAACGTCCGGCGGCCGTCGCGGCGGGCGGCGAGCAGCGGCGGGTCGGCGAGGAGGTCGCGCACGGCGGCCGCGGTGTCGGCGTCGCGGACGGCAAACAGGACGCGACGGTCGCGGTCGAGCGCGTGGCCAAGCCGCGAGGTGATCACGACGGGTGTCGCGTCGTCCGCGGCGAGCGGCTCCACTGCGACCCGGTCGTCGCCCCGGGTCGCGACCGCGGGCGGTTCCGTGCCCGACTCCGGGCGGGTGACGGTAAACCCCTCCGCGGCGAGCCGGGCGGCGGCCGCGTCGGTGAGGTCGCGCCGCGTCGCGTCGCCGAGGGGGCCAAGCATACTCGACCGTACGAGCCGGAGCGTGAAGGGGTTTCGCGTGGCGGAACGCGGGTCGTCTGTCGAGCCCCTTGTCCGCCCGCCCTTCCGCCGCCCGATCAGTCGTCGCCGGCGAGCCGGCGGACGCGGGCGAGCGAGTCGGCGTCGTCGACCGACTTGTCCTCGCGGACGCCGACGAACCGGGGGAACCGGAGGGCGTAGCCGGCCGAGTACGTCGGCGAGGTCTGGATCTCCTCGTAGCCGACCTCGATCACCAGCACCGGGTCGAACGCGACCGTCGTGCCCGACTCGCCGACGACGTGCGGCTCCAACCGTTCCGTGAGGTCGCCGAGCGCCTCGTCGGTGATTCCCGTGGCGACCTTCCCGACCGTGGCGTATCCCGGCGGAAGGAGGTCCGCCGCGTCATCGAGGGCGTCGCCCCCGGACGCGTCGGAGGTGAACGCGTCGCGGTCCGGGGCGTCGCTCGCGACGCCCTCGTCGCGGACGGCGAGCAGGAACGTCCCGAACAGTTCCGCGCGGCGTCCCTCCCCCCACTCGGCCCCGACGACGACCGCGTCGAGCGTCTCCACGTCGGGCTTGCGTTTCAGCCAGTCGCGCCCGCGGTTGCCGGGGGTATACGCCGCCTCCGGACTTTTTAGCATGACGCCCTCGTGGCCCGCGTCGAGGGCGTCGCGCTCCGCGGCGGCGATCGCGTCCGGGTCGTCCGCAAGCGTGAGATCCGCCGCCGCGTCGCCGAGGGCCGCCCGAAGCCGCTCGTGGCGGACGCGGAGGGGTTCGTCGAGCAGGTCGTCGCCGTCGGCGTGGAGGCAGTCGAAGGCGTGGAGCCGCAGCGAGACGGTCTCCCGCATCCGGTCGACGTCGTGTTTCCGGCGGAACCGCCGAAGCACCTCCTGAAACGGGAGCGGGTCGCCCGCGTCGTCGACCGCGACGACCTCGCCGTCGAGGATGACAGGGACGTCGACGCGCTCTGCGACGTACTCGACGATCTCCGGGAGCGCCTCGGTCACGTCGTCCATGTTCCGCGAGTAGAGCCGCGGGCCGAGCGCCACGTCGTCACGGTCGCTCGCGTCCGCGTCCGCCGGGGCGGTCCCGTCCGGCGCGTAGTGGACCTGAACGCGCGCGCCGTCGAACTTCGTCTCGACGGCGACCTCGCCGAACGAGTCGACCGCGTCGGTCGCGGTGCCCGCCTGCGCGAGCATCGCTTGAACCGGTCGGCCGACGCGCAGCGACTCCGCGCGCAGCCCCTCAATCCCCTCGTCGCGGGCGCGGACCGCGACCCGGCCGTAGTCGTTGGTCACCTGAAGGGCGCGCTCGACGGCCGCGACCGCCTCGTCGCTCGCACGGAGCGCGGGCCCGTCGGAGTCGTCATCGCCATTAGCGTCGTCGTCGGACGCATCGTCGCCGTCAGCATCGTCGTCGGAGTCGTCATCAGACGCGTCGTCGTCGCCAGCGTCGTCTGGATCGGGCGCGAGGAACGCCTCCGCCACCGCGTCCCGGACCGTCCCCTCCCCGACGCCGAGGCGCATCTCCCCGAGGACGAGGCGGGCGAGGAACGCCGCCTCGCTCGGCGAACACCGGGTGAACAGCCCGAACAGCGCGTCCCGCTTGCGCGACTCGCTCCCGTCGCCGCTCTCGGCCGCGAGTTCGCGCAGTCGCTCGTCGACGGCGGCGACGGTGAGCGCGTCGCGCCCCCCGCCGTACGCGGCGAGTCCCTGCTGTCCGCCGAAGTCGTACGCGGCCGCGACGGCACCGATCTCGCCGCGCGCCGCGAGGCGCTCCTCGACGTCGCTCGCCGACACGTTCCGGCCGGCGGCGCGGGCGATCGCCTCGCGGCAGAGCGCGGGCCCCACGTCGAGGGTGCGCGTGTCGTGGGCGGGGAAGACGCGGCCGAGCAGGAAGCGGGTGACGACCGAGAGGTCGTCGTCCGACTCGTCATCGGCGGCGTCGGCGTCCCCCGCGGAGCCGGCGTCGGCGAGCAGGTCGGCCGCCGCGAGCGTCGTCTCGATGTCGCCGTCGATCGCGGCCAGCCGTTCCGCCCGTTCCGCCAGCGCGGCGAATTCCATACGCGTCGGGTCGGCGGCCGGCGGGCAAAAGCGACCCGATGCGCGTGCGACGCGCCCCTCATGGGTCACCCCGGGCCATCGCGGGCCGCCGTCGTGGGGGGGGGAGACGCCGGTCCCGTCGGGGAATCGCTTTTTACCTCCGCAGTCGTACGCCGGACCATGTACGTCCGCGACGCGAAAAACCGTGACGAGGCGTGGTTGTTGGACGCGATCGAGCAACTGGGGCTCGACGACGTCGCCTTCCGGTCACGGGACTACGTGATCGCGGTCGACGAGGAGTCGAACGACCGGGCCGGCTTCGGTCGACTCCGGCTCCACCGCGGCGACGAGGACGAGGAGAACCGGATCGAGCTGACCGGCATCGGGGTCCTCCCGAAGTGGCGCGACCGCGGGGTCGGGGCGCACGTCGTCGAGCGCCTCGTCGACACCGCGGCCGCGGACGGGTTCGAGACGGTGTACGTACTCACCGACCAGCCGGAGTACCTGACACAGTTCGGCTTCGAGCGTGTCGACACCGACGACCTCCCGCCCGCGCTCTCGGACCGGCTCACCGAGAAGCGGGAGTTCCTCGGCGGCGGCGTCGTCGGGCTCGAACTCGCGGTCGACGACTTCGAGATGCCGTCTCGGTTCCGGCAGGCGTTCAAAGAGGCCGAGCCGACCGGCGGCGACGAGCCGGAGGAATCGGCCGAGGACTTCGGGATCGACCCCGAATCGGCGACGTACAAGTACGACACCGGGCGCTGACAAGTCCCTTCTCGGCCCGCTCTCTACGCTGACGCTCCGATTCGTCCACTCGCGGTGGCGCGTGCCCGCGAGGCCGCTCTGCGGCCGAGCGGCACCGCGCGAGGGAGTCGCTGGCGGTAGAGCGAAGCGACGACCGCCAGCGACGAGGCTGGGGAGGCGTGAGGTGCGGTTGCGGTGCTGTGCGGGGCGGGACTCGAAGGGGCAGCCGCGAGGACGAAGACGCGCGACGCAAGCACCACAACGAGGGAACGCAGTGACCGAGTGAGGCGCGCAGCGAGCGCATCGAGTCCTCGCGGCTGGGGCTTCGGTGGTCTCGGTCATGGCGAGGTCAATCGCGTACAGCTAATCGGCCCGAACGTATCCCAACGAGCCAGTCGCTAATCCATCGGAGAACGCGTATGAATGGCGGACAGGCGGGGTAGCCCGGCGTTCCGTCACGGGGTATCCCGATTGCCTCCTCCACCCCGCGACCCGACGAGCGACGGGCGTCCGGCGGTGGGCTGCTCGCTTCCGCGCCTGACCCGGTGTCGCCGACGAACCGCGACGGACCGCTCCTGCGAGCGGGCGTCGCGGACCGCTGTCCCCGGCGGACGAGGCTTCCACGTTGGCTCTCGGGGCCCGTGCCGGTCTGACCGGACGTGCCCGCTGTTCGGTCCCCGCTGAAGACTGCCTCACGGGTTGCGAGCGGGGCCTAACCGCCCGACCTAGTCCGTTCGGCGATACTCGGGTCCGGCATAAGGGCCTTTCGTTCGGCGAGTGTCGGCGGCGCGGTCGGACCGCCGTGCGAGACCGGCGGGGCGTTACAGTGGTAGCGAGGCGAAAGCCCACGGCTTCAGCCGTGGGATAAAGCCGATACGGTGAGAAGAAAACCACCGTTCGATGGCGGGTTTGGAGTTCCGTACCGAACGCTTAATTTCGGCGCTCCCGTATTGATAGGTGACGGTGTTCCCCGGTTGTGGCACGGGGTCTTCGACCCTAACAGACGCTTCGCGTCTACAGTCCGCCGGGTAAGAAAGCCGGAAACCACTCCGCCACGTCCCGGCCTACGGGTCGGACGCGACTGGCGGTACCCAGTCGGCTGAATACCTGACCGTGAGGCCCGATCCGGTACTCGGGCCGTCGAAGTCGTTCGAAAGACGCTCCGCGTCTTTCGTGATGACGGGAGAGCAAAGCTCTCCTGAACCACGCCCGGCGCGTCCGGGTGGGAAGGCCCGTTTGACCGGGCTGTAAGCGCTGGAACGCACGTCTGGGGTCGTAACCGGACGGCAACCGTTGAACGCCCCACGCGAAAGCGTACTTGAGGGCCAAGGAAACGCGCAACCTTGAATTCCCCTTCGGGGAATCCCACGATTTCAGTCGTGGGAGGAAGTCAAGACAACACGGCCCGGGCGTACGTCGCCGCGGAGAGCGGCAGGGGAACGGACAGCGCGACGACGGCGGGCGCGTGCCACACCAGCCAGAGGTTGTCGCGGAACACCGGACTCGGCTCGACCGCCGCGGCCCACGTCGCCGCGCTCAGAGTGGTCGCGAACGCGAGGACGACCGCCACGCCGGCGAGCGTTCCGGGGTCGACGTTCCCCCGCTCGACGGAGGCGATGACGACCGCGCTCAGGAGTGCGAAAAGCGTGATTCCGCCCCAGCCAACGACGCCGGACGCGTAGTACGTCGCCAGCTGTGAGGAGTACTCCGGTCCCGAAATGACCGCGTACGGCGCGACGAGCGCGACCACGGTGGCGACGGCGGCGGCGATTCCCACCCGGCGCGAGACGGCGCGGAGGTCCATACCGGGACTCGGCGCGCGACCGCCGTAAACGGACCGGATCGGCCGCACCGACCGCGCCGCGGACCGCGTTCCCGTAGCGTTTTGCCCCGGCGGCCCCCACACCGGCACATGTCACTCGACGTCGACCCGCCGGATCCCCCCGAACTCGCCGCCGTCGACCCGAACGAGTACGAGGACGCCGAGGTCTCGGGCGGCGAGTACCGCCGCGACGAGCTCGAAGCGTTCCTCCGCGAGGGCGCGTGGGAGGAGGCGTTCGACGAGTGGGCCGCCGGCAGCGACATGGACGAAGAAGACTGGCGGATCGCGCTCGACCTCGAATTAGTCTCCCGCTTCGACTTCTTCTGGGACGACTTCGCCGACCGCGTCGGCTACCACGCGCCGGGGTTGCCCGAGGACTGGAAGGAGCGCGACCTCCACCCCGACCTCGACTCGTGGGGGACCGTCTCCGCGATCAACGCCGGTCTCACGGAGCTGGGGCAGATCGTCTGCGAGACGCTCAAAACGGAGTACATCGACTGGGAGGCCGACTTCGACGCACCGGACGACCTCCCGGACTTCGAGACGTAGCGGGCGGGACTCTCGGAGACCTTCCGCTCAGTGCCCCCAGAGGGTCCCGTCCGGGTCGTAGCGCGCGTCCATGATCCGGTCCCACTGCGCGTCGGAGAGGTCGAGGTCGGTCGCGGCGACGTTCTCGTCGAGCTGGTCGACCGTCCGCGCGCCCACGATGGGCACGCAGGTGAACTCGTCCCAGCCGGAGAGCCACGCGAGCGCGACCTGTGCGGGCGTGGCGTCGAGTTCGTCGGCGACCTCCCGGACCGCGTCGAGCACCTTCCAGCCGCGCTCGGAGAGGTAGAAGCGCTCGAACCGGTCGTCGAAGCTCGCCCGCGACCCGTCGGGCGCGATCACCTGCTCGGGGTCGTCGGGGTCGGCGCGCTCGTACTTCCCGGTGAGGAACCCGCCCGCGAGCGGGGAGTACGGGCAGACTGCGAGGTCCTGATCGATACAGACGTCGAGGTACTCTTTCACGTCCTCGTAGTAGCCCGCGTGGTGGAGGGGCTGGACCACGTCGAAGGAGGCGTAGTCGTTGACGTCGGCGGTCCACTGCGCCTTCGTGAGCCGCCAAGCCGCCATCGTCGACGCGCCGAGGTGGTGGACCTTCCCCTCGGAGACGAGTTCGTCGAGCGCGCGCATCGTCTCCTCGATGGGCGTCTCCTCGTCCCAGCGGTGGATGTAGTAGACGTCGAGGTAGTCGGTGTCGAGGCGGTCGAGAGTGCCCTCGACCTGCGCGCGGATGTGCTTCCGGCCGAGCCCGGAGTCGTTCGGTCCCGGCTCGCCGCGGCCGTCGAACGGGAAGTACACCTTCGAGGCGATCACGTAGTCCTCGCGGTCGCGCTCGTCGAGCCACTCGCCGATGTACTCCTCGCTCGTCCCGTGCGGCGTCCCGTAGACGTTCGCCGTGTCGATGAAGTTGATCCCGCGGTCCCCGGCCGCGTCGAGCAGTTCGTGGGCCTCCTCGCGGCCCGTCTCGACGACGCCGTTCGTCTCGCGACCGAACCGCCACGTTCCGAGGCACAGCTCCGAGACGCTGAGCCCGGTGTTCCCGAGTCGTCGGTAGTCCATACCGGCACGTCTCTGGGCGGATAGCTAAAGCGTGGCGGCACCGGCGGGGGACGCGACGAGGATCAGAACGTTGGGCCGGACCCGGTGGCTACCCGAAGTTCTCGACCTTCGCGGCGTCCGCGTCGCCGCCGGCCGCGTCGACGGCGGCCTCCGCGTCCGCGACGAGGTCGGCGAACCCGTAGACGAACACCGTCTCGTCGTCCGCGCCCGTGAGCACGTCGCCGACGGCGTCGGTGAGAGGGTCGTCCGCGCCGAGGAGGCGGACCGCGGCACCCCGCTCGCGGAGGGCGTCGATCCGGTCGGCGTGGGCGACGTCGCCGTCGCGGTAGACGACCGCGGCCTCGGCCCCCTCGTCGAGCGCGCGCTCCGCGATGGCGACCGCGGGACCGATCCCGGGACCGCCGGCGATCACGACCGCGCGGGCCTCGCCGTCGTAGTGCTGGTCGCCGTACGGGCCCGAGAGGGTCATCTCGGTGCCGGCCTCGGCGTCGGCGAGGAACGCCGAGAAGTCGCCGCCCTCGTCGGGGTCGATGCCGACCGTGACCTCGAAGGAGTCGTCCACGCGGGGCGACGAGAGGGTGTAGAAGCGCGCGACCGACTCCCCGTCTATCTCGGTGCCGAGCTTCACGAACTGTCCCGGTTCGGCCGCGAACCCGTCTGGCGCGCGGAACCGGAGGGCGTAGGTGTCGGGCCCGACCGAGGCGACCGACTCGACCGTCGCTGTCGTGTCCATACCTCGGATCGGCGGGCGAGACACAAACGCCTTCCCGTCGGCGTCGGTCCTGCCCGTGTCGAAAGCGGTCTGATCGCCGGTCGCGCCCGACGGCCGCACCGCGTCGGCGTGCCCCCGAACACCGGAGTCCGGGACCGATCTCCGAGGCAAAAGGTTCGACGTTCGTCGAAAACCGGTCCGACGCGAGGGGACGATCGTGAGGAATCTGGTGAATATACGTCCAATTATATCTGGATTTAAACGGATTACGGCGTCTAAAAGTGACAATATTCGCGAGAAGAGACACGTTCGTTCAGAAACGCGTCGGTGTCTCCTTCCAGAAGCCTTTTGATGAGTCCGCCGGAACCGTGTCCATAGTACATGGCCGCGGATTTCAACTGGGCTGTCGGCGGCGAGGCCGGCGACGGCATCGACTCGACGGGGAAGATCTTCGCACAGGCGCTTTCCCGCGCGGGTCGGCACGTGTTCACGTCGAAGGACTTCGCATCGCGGATCCGAGGCGGGTACACCGCCTACAAGGTGCGGACCTCCGTCGACAAGGTACAGAGCGTCGTGGACCGACTCGACGTGCTCATCGCGTTGACCCCCCGGACGATCGAGGAGAACCTCGACGAGCTCCACGAGGGGTCGGTGATCATCTACGACGGCGAGCGGACGACGATGCAAGACGTCGAGATCCCCGAGGAGATGATCGGGCTCGACGTGCCGCTCAAGAGCCTCGCCGAGGAGGCGGGCGGAGCGATCATGCGGAACGTCGTCGCGCTCGGTGCCGCCTGCGAGGTGGCCGAGTTCCCCATCGAGAACCTCGACTCGGCGCTCGAAAAGCGGTTCAAGGACAAGGGACAGAAGCTGGTCGACAACAACAAGGAGGCCGCGCGCGCCGGCCAGTCGTACGTCGCCGAGGAGTACGACCACGAGTTCGACTACGACTTGGAGACCACCGACGAGGACTACGTCCTCCTCAACGGCGACGAGGCGATCGGGATGGGCGCTATCGCGGCCGGCTGTCGCTTCTACGCCGGCTACCCGATCACGCCCGCGACGGACGTGATGACGTACCTCACGGGACGCATCGAGCGGTACGGCGGCCACGTCGTCCAAGCGGAAGACGAGCTGTCGGCGATCAACATGGCGCTGGGCGCGGCCCGCGGTGGCGCTCGCGCGATGACCGCCACCTCCGGGCCGGGGATCGACCTGATGACCGAGACGTTCGGCCTCATCGCCACCTCGGAGACGCCGCTCGTCATCTGTAACGTGATGCGCTCGGGCCCCTCGACGGGGATGCCGACGAAACAGGAGCAGGGCGACCTCAACCACATGCTGTACGGCGGCCACGGCGAGGTTCCCCGGTTCGTACTCGCGCCGACGACGATCGCGGAGTGCTTCTGGAAGACCGTCGAGGCGTTCAACCTCGCGGAGAAGTACCAGCTCCCCGTCTACCTCACCGCCGACCTCTCGATGGCGGTCACCGAGGAGACGTTCTCGCCGGAGACGTTCGACATGGACGAAGTCGAGATCGACCGCGGGAAGATTGTCGACGAGACGACGATCGACGACCACATGAGCGACTCCGGCGGCTTCCAGCCCCACGAGATCACCGACGACGGGATCTCGCCGCGGGCGTTCCCCGGCACGGCCGACGGCGCGCACATGTCCACCGGTCTCGAACACGACGAGCAGGGCCGCCGGACGGAGGACACCGAGATGCGCGTCGAGCAGGTCGACAAGCGCAACCGCAAGGTCGAGACGGCCCGCGAGCGCGAGGACTGGAGCCCGCGCGAGTTCGGCGACGCGGACGCGGACACCCTCGTGATCACGTGGGGGTCGAACGAGGGCGCGCTCGCGGAGGCGGTGGAGTTCCTCGACGAGGAGGGCGTCGACGTGCGGGTCCTCTCGGTCCCGTACGTCTTCCCGCGGCCGGACCTCTCGGAGGACGTCGCGGCCGCCGAGACGACGGTCGTCGTCGAGTGTAACGAGCGGGGGCAGTTCGCGGACCTGGTCGAGCACGACGTACTCGAACGGGTCGACCGGATAAACAAGTACAACGGCGTGCGGTTCAAGGCCGACGAACTCGCAGAGGACATCAAAGCGACTCTCGCGGAGGGAGTGGAGGCGTAACCAATGAGCTCAGACATTCGATTCACCGACTTCAAGTCCGACAAGCAGCCGACGTGGTGCCCGGGGTGCGGCGACTTCGGCACGATGAACGGGATGATGAAGGGTCTCGCAGAGACGGGCAACGACCCCGATAACACCTTCGTCGTCGCCGGCATCGGCTGTTCCGGTAAGATCGGAACGTACATGCACAGCTACGCGCTCCACGGCGTTCACGGGCGCGCGCTTCCCGTCGGCACCGGCGTCAAGATGGCCCGGCCCGACATCGAAGTGATGGTCGCCGGCGGCGACGGCGACGGCTACTCCATCGGCGCGGGCCACTTCGTCCACGCCGTCCGGCGCAACGTCGACATGACGTACGTCGTGATGGACAACCGCATCTACGGGCTGACGAAGGGGCAGGCCTCCCCGACCTCCCGCGAGGACTTCGAGACGTCGACGAGCCCCGAGGGCCCGAAACAGCCCCCGGTGAACCCGCACGCGCTGGCGCTCGCCTCCGGCGCGACGTTCATCGCGCAGTCGTTCTCCTCGGACGCGCTCCGCCATCAGGAGATCATTCAGGAGGCCATCGAGCACGACGGGTTCGGCTTCGTGAACGTCTACTCGCCGTGTGTCACCTTCAACGACGTCGACACGTACGACTACTTCCGCGACTCGCTGGTCGATCTCAAGGAGACCGACCACGACCCGACCGACCGCGAGGACGCGAAAGACGTCATCCTCGACAACGAGAAGGAACACCAGGGCGTCATCTATCAGGACGAGTCGTCGGTACCGTACCACGAGAAACACGGCGTCGACGAGGACATGTCCGTCATCCCGGACGGCGCGCCCGAGAGCGCGACCGACCTCGTCCGCGAGTTCTACTGAACGGTCGCTCGGCGGCGGCCGATTCCGTCCTCTCGTGACGGCCAAAACCGGCCGAACGGCGGTGTCCGCACGGATTTTTCGCCGGGTTTCAGCAAGCCTAATTAGGTGGGTCCGTATCGTTCGTGTATGGTTGACCGCTACGACGTCGCGATCGCCGGCGCGGGTCCGGCGGGCGCGCAGTGCGCCCGCGACCTGGCGACGCGCGGCTACGACGTCGTCGTCTTAGAGACGGAGTCGGAAGACGAGTTCCCGCGACAGAGCAACAAGTCGACCGCCGGCACGTTCCCGTCGATGATGTCCTCGTTCGGGATCCCGGACGATGTCGTGATGTCGTACACCGACGACGTCGTGTTGGAGTCGCCCAACGAGTACTACGAGAGCTACCAGCCGGGGGCGGTACTGGAGTTCGCGGAGTTCAAGCGCTTCCTCGTCGCCGACGGCCGCGACAACGGGGCGGAGTACCGCTTCGACGCCCGCGTCTCGCGCCCGATCCTCGACGACGACGGCGTCATCGAGGGCGTCCGATACAACGGCGACGAGGAGCTGTACGCGGAGGTCGTGATCGACGCCACCGGTCCTGCCGCCCCGCTGGCGAGCGCGCTCGACGTCGTCGACCTCGAACGCGAGAACCAGGCGATCGGGATCGAGTACGAGATGGAGAACGTCGAGATGAACCACCCGGAGTACGCCGACCTCCGGCGCGCGATGATGCTCCGGCTGGACCACGACATCGCGCCGGGCGGCTACTCGTGGATCTTCGCCACCGGCGAGGACACCGCGAAGGTCGGCATCTGTTACATCCAGAACGACCGCCACCGCGAGTTCGCCGAGGCGGGCAAGACCGTCGACGGCTACCTCGACGACTGGGTGAGCCGCGACCCCCGCTTCGCCGACGCCGAGCAGATCGACGAGACGGTCCACCGCGGCTCCGCACACATCCAGATGCCCGATGGGATGCACACGGACCACTTTCTCGCTATCGGCGACACGGTCCCCTCCATCGACCCGCTGTGGGGCGAGGGGATCCACACGGGGATGAAGTCGGCCCGGGCCGCGGCGGCCACCGTCGACCGGTGTCTCACCGACTCGGAGCGCCGCCTCGACGCCGAGAGCCTCGCGGTCTACGAGCGGCTCTGGCACCGCGACGTGGCCCCGCGGATGAAGGCGCGGCTGATGCTCACGCGACTGCTGTATCTCGCGCCCAACGAGCGGTACGACCGGTTCATGCGCGACCTCCGTCGGACGGACGAGAACACGCTCGAAAAGGCGAATCAGGGCGATAAGGCGGCGATGGCGGAGCTGCTCCACCTCTCCGATCTCCCGCTGTTGACGAAGTTCGCACGGGAGCGGCTCGACGTCTGAAACGAGAAGGGACGACGACTCGGGGCGAACCGCTTTTGCCGATTCGACGCGCAGGAACGATCATGCTCGATTACGTCGGATTAGAGGCGGACCTCGACGAGGAGGCGCGGCTGATCCGGGACACCGCCCGTCGGTTCGTCGACGAACAGGTCCGCCCGGAGATCGGCGACCACTTTCAGGCGGGGACGTTCCCGACGGAGCTGATACCGGAGATGGGCGAGCTCGGCTTCTACGGCTCGAACCTCGACGGCTACGGGCTACCGAACGTCTCCGAGACCGCCTACGGCCTGCTGATGCAGGAGCTGGAGGCGTGCGACTCCGGGCTTCGGTCGATGGCTAGCGTCCAAGGGGCGCTCGTGATGTACCCCATCCACGCGTACGGCAGCGACGAACAGAAGGAGCGCTGGCTCCCCGACCTCGGGACCGGGGAGGCGGTGGGCTGTTTCGGGCTGACGGAGCCGGACCACGGCTCGGACCCCTCGGCGATGGAGACGCGGGCGGAGCGCGAGCCGCGGAGCGGCTCGGATCGGAGCGGTACCGCCGCGGAGCGCGACGGCGACGGCTACGTCCTCAACGGCTCGAAGACGTGGATCACGAACGCCCCCATCGCGGACGTGGCGGTCGTCTGGGCGCGGGAGACCTCCGCCGAGGGGAGCCCCGTTCGCGGGTTCCTCGTCGAGACCGACCGCGACGGCGTCACGACGAACGAGATCGACGACAAGCTCTCGCTGCGCGCGTCGATCACCGGTGAGATCGGCCTCCAGAACGTCTACGTTCCCGAGGAGAACGTGCTTCCGGGCGTGAGCGGCATGAAGGGGCCGCTGTCGTGTCTCACGCAGGCCCGATACGGGATCGCGTGGGGCGCGGTCGGCGCGGCCCGCGACTGCTTCGAACAGGCCCGCGAGTACGCGCTCGACCGCGACCAGTTCGGCGGGCCGATCGCTCGGTTCCAGCTCCAACAGGAGAAGCTCGCGGAGATGGCGACGCAGATCACGACGAGCCAGCTGCTCGCCCACCGGCTCGCGGAGCTGAAAGAGCGCGGCGATCTCACGCCCCAACACGTCTCGATGGCGAAGCGCAACAACGTCCGTATGGCCCGCGACCAGTCGCGGATCGCCCGCGAGATGCTCGGCGGCAACGGGATCACGACGGACTACTCGCCGATGCGACACATGGCGAACTTCGAGACCGTCTACACCTACGAGGGGACCCACGACATCCACACGCTGGTACTGGGCGAGGACCTGACGGGGATCGCCGCGTTCGAGTGAGAAGAACGGGACCGGGGCGGAACCGGAGTCGGGGGCGAACGCGACGCCTACCGCTCGTCGATCGGGACGAACTCGGCGTCCTCAGGGCCGGTGTACCGGGCGCGCGGGCGGATGAGGCGGTTGTCCTCCTGGTACTCGGCGACGTGGGCGATCCACCCGCCGACGCGACTCATCGCGAAGATGGGCGTGTACATGTCGACAGGGATCCCGAGCGAGTCGTAGACGGAGCCGGAGTAGAAGTCGACGTTCGGGGCGATCCCCTTGTCGAGCAATCCCTGATCAGTAAGGTACTCCTCGATCGCGGTGGTGTAATCGAGCCACTTCGTGTCGCCCGACGACTCGGCGAGGTCTCGGAGCTTCTCTTCGAGGATCACCGCGCGGGGGTCTTTCACCTTGTAGACGCGGTGGCCGAACCCGGGGATGCGTCCGCCGGCGTCGCGGGTGTCTTTCACCCACTGGACGGGGTCTTTCGAGGAGGCGTCGATCTCGTGGAGCACCTCCATCACATCCTGGTTGGCACCGCCGTGGAGGGGACCGGAGAGCGCGCCGATACCGCCGGTGACGCCGGAGTAGACGTCCGCCATCGTCGAGCCGATCACCATCGCGGTGAACGTGGAGGCATTGAGCCCGTGGTCGGCGTGGAGCGTGAGCGCCATGTCGAACGTCTCCTCGCTCACGGCGTCCGGCTCGGCCCCGGTAAGCATGTAGAGGAAGTTCCCGGCGTGCGAGAGGTCCGGGTCGGGCGCGATCGGCTCCTCTCCCTGCCGGACGCGCTCGAACGCGGCGAGGATCGTCGGGATCTTCGCCGTGATCCGGCGGCCCTGACGGAGGGTGGATTCGCCGTCGTCGCCGCTCTCGTCGTCGTCCGGGTCGTAGGCGGACAGCATCGACGCCGCGGTTCGGAGCGCCGCCATCGGACGCTCCCCGGCGTCGGCGAGGGCGCGGACCGTCTCGATGACGTCGTCGTCCACCTCGCGCTCCGCCGCGAGGTCGGCGGCGAACGCGTCGAGTTCCGCGGCGGTAGGGAGAGAACCGTGCCACAGCAGATACAGCACCTCCTCGTAGCTTGCGCCGCGAGCGAGGTCCTCGATGTCGTACCCGCGATACACGAGCTTCCCGACCTCGCCGTCGACGTAGCTCAGATCCGACTCCGCGACGAGGACGCCCTCGAGCCCGCGTTTTAACTCATCGGCCATACCACGTCGTTCCGACCAACGGCAAAAAAGCGTTATCTTTCAGGAGGGATACGTTTCGTCGATCGTGGTGTGCCGCAGCGTCGAACGACGACGTGACAGGCTTCGGAAACGTCCGCGGCGGGCGGCCGTTCTCTGGTCTCGCAGTCTCAGCGAGCCGGAACAACCGTCACGGTCCGGTTCCGGTCGATCGCGTCCTCCAGCTCCTCGGCGATGGCTGAGCCGCGGGAGACCTGGACCTCGCCGCCGCGGCCGACGGTGGCGGTGAAGAGGTACTCGCCGTCGGCGCGCACCTCGACCGTCTCGCCCACGCCGTCGTCGACGTCGATGACGACGTGCCGCGAGGTGATCTCCGGGGCGACCACCGTCCCGCGCTCGGTGCCGACCTGCCCCTCGCCACTGCCGTTCTCGGCGGCACCGCCCGTCGGGCTCGGTCCCGACCCGCCCGGCTTCTCGTCGTGCGTGCGGACGTCGATGTCGATCCCGAGGCGGTTCTCGATGTCGGCGATTCGGCCGCCGCCCTTCCCGATCACCGTGCCGATGTCGCCCTCGGTGACGTAGACGACCGCCTCGTCGTCGCCGTTCAGCTCCACGTCGACGTGGCCGTGCGCGACCGAGCGGATCTCGCGTTCGATCTCCTTTTTGGCGATGCGGCCGACGCCGGTCTCGCTTTCGGCCTCGCTCCCCTCGTCGTCGAGCGGGACGGTGACGACCTGCCGGTTGAACGTGTATATCTCGTACTCCGGCCGACCCGTCTCGAAGTTGGTCACCTGAATGACCGGGCGCGCGAGGTCCTCGGCCGTCAGCCCGGCGGGCACCTTCACCTCCGTGGTCACGTCGTAGACCGTGTGGACCTCGCCGGCCTCGATGTAGACGACGGTGTCGACGATCTGGGGGATCATTCCGAGCTCGACGCGCCCGACGAGCCGCTGGAGCGCGTCGATGGCGCGGGAGGCGTGGACGACGCCGACCATCCCGACGCCGGCCATCCGCATGTCCGAGAACACCTCGAAGTCGTTCGTCTTCCGCACCTCGTCGTAGATGGTGTAGTCGGGGCGGACTAAGAGCAGGGAGTCGGCGGTGTTCTCCATCTCGCCGCCGAGCGCGCCGTACTGGGTGATCTCCGGGCCGACCTGAAGATCTCGCGGCTTCTCCATCGTCTTCACCGCGTAGTCGCTGTCGTTCAAGAACTCCGCGACCGCCTGCGCGAACGTCGACTTCCCGGCACCGGGCGACCCCGAGATGAGCACGCCGCGTTTACGCTCCGTGAACCGCTCGCGCAGCTCGTCGGCGAACTCGTAGTCGTCGAGGGTGGTCTTCGCGATCGGTCTGACGGCCGTAATCTCGATCCCGTCCGCGAACGGCGGTCGCGCGACCGCGATCCGGTAGTTGCGGAACTGGACGATGTCCATCCCGTCGTCGGACAGCTCGATGAACCCCTCGTTCGACTGCCGGGCGAGGTCGACGATCGAGTTGGCCCACTCGCGCATCTGCTCCTCGCTGCTCGGTTCGTCGTCGATCTCGACGTAGCGCATCTCGCCGAGGCTCCCGCGTTTCGCCTTCGGAACGGTGCCCGTCTTGAGGTGGACGGACATCGTCTCGTCGGTGAAGAACTCCTGGATCGGGAGGTCGTCGACGACGCCGCGGGCGACCGGCTCGACGTACTCGACGTCGAGTCCCTTCGCGCGGGCGACCTCGGCCTGGACCACGTCGCTGGACAGAAGCGTCGCGTCGTGGTCGGCGGCGAGGTCGCGAATCAGCGCGTCCACGTCGCCCTCGTGGGCGTTCGACCGGGCGTCGCCGCTCGCGCGCTCGCCGACGTACCGCAGTTCGATGGTCCCGTCGTCGGCGTAGTCGGCGAGCCGCTTGAGCTCGCTCAGCCCGTCCCAGCCGGATTCGAGGCCGTCGTTCGCCTGCGACTCCAGTTCGCCGACGACCGCCTCCGGGACGAACACGGTGACCGACTCGTAGGTCCCGTCCGCGACGCGTTCGGACACGCGGCCGTCGACGACCGCGCTCGTGTCCGGTACTACGTTCATACCGAGGATCGGTCCGGGAGGCGTATAAGGGTGTTCGACCGGGGGCCGCGTCGCGTCCGCGTCGGCGGACGGGACCGCGTCGACGAGAGCGGGGCGTTCAGTCGTCCGCGGCGGCCGGCTCGGTCTCGTCGCTCGCGAGTCGCTCGGCGTAGGCGGTGAAGTTCTCGAACAGCGCCTTCGCCTCGCAGGCGGCGTCGTACGCCGCGGGCGTTATCGAGTCGAGGACCGCGTCGACGCGGGCGTCGCCGATCTGATCGCGCTTCCCGTCGGTCACCTCGCGGGCGGTCTCGACGTCGTACTCGGGGTGGAACTGGACGCCCCAGCAGTGGCCGTCGCGGAAGGCGTGGACGCCGTGTTCGTTCTCGGCCAGAAGCGTCGCGGACGGCGGGAGTTCGACCACCGCGTCGCCGTGGGTCGTGAAGGCGGTGAAGGAGTCGTCGAACCCCTCGAACAGCGGATCATCGCGGGTCCGGCGGATCTCGTTGTAGCCGATCTCGAACCCGTCCATCCCGGCGACGCGGCCGCCGAGCGCCTCCGCGAGCACCTGATGGCCGTAACAGACGCCGAGGACCGGACAGCCGGCGTCGGCGGCCTCGGCGACGTAGTCGACCAGCGGCGGGATCCACGCCTCGTCCCAGTAGACGGACGAGCGCGACCCGGTCACGACGACGCCGTCGAACTCGGTGTGATCGGGGAGGTCTCCCGCGGTGGCGTCGAACTCGACGAGGTCGGCGTCGATCTCTCTGCGGAAGTTCCGACGCGTGTTCGCGCCGTCGTGGGCGGCGTTCAACAGGGCGAACCGGAGGCGAGTCATCGACTGAACGGTTCGGCGAGAGCGACAAAACGGTTGCGGCGTCGGACGCGCCGGCCGACGACGCGGACGCGGAGGTGCGGAGGGAGTCGGGTGTCGCTCCGCGGCGTCCGTCGGTCCTACTCGAAGGCGGCGCTCGCGTGTTCCGCGAGCCACCCGACGAGGAGGTCGTTGACCGCGGCCGACGCCTCGACGCCGACGAGGTGTCGAGCGCCCTCGACGGGGTGGAACTCGCCGCGGGGAAGCCCCTCCGCGAGCGTCTCGCCGGCCGCGATCGGACAGGCTGCGTCCTCGGTCCCGTGGACGACGAGCGCCGGCGTCGTGACCTCGAACAGCCGGTCGGCCAGGTCGAAGTCGTCGACCGCGGCGCGATGGGCCTCGTACGTCTCGCGGTCGGCGTCCTCGGCGAGCCGCCACTCCGCGATCCGCGAGAGCGCGTCCGGGTGCGCCTCGCGGAAGTCGACCGAGAGGAGTCCGTTCAGCGAGCCGTCGACCGCGGCGGGGTCGGCCGGGTCGGCCCAGACGCCGTCGGCGTTGTACGCGTCGCCCGCCGGCGGCGTCCCGAGGAGCGCGAGGCTCGCCGGGCGCGAGGAGGTCAGGGCGGCCGTCAGCGCGACCATGCCGCCGAACCCGTAGCCGACGAGGTGGGCGTTGCGGATCCCCTCGGCCGCACAGACCGCCTCGACGTCGGCCGCGAGCGACTCGATCCGGTAGGGTCCGAGGGGCGCGTCCGACCGGCCGACGCCGCGGGTCTCCGGAGTGATCACCGTGTGCGGTCCCGCGAGGGCGGCGTGTTGCCACCCGAACTGCCACGCGCCGAGTCCCGCGTCGCCACAGAAGACGACCGCCTCGTCGGGGTCGCCGGCGTCGGGGGCATCGACCTCGTACCGGATCTCCACGCCGGCGTTGTTCGCGCGTGGCATAGTGGACTCGCGGGGGACTCCTCAGGCCTCCTGAAGGCCGCGAAGGACGTCCGGTGCCGCGTCGAGCGCTTCGTCGAGCGCGTCCGCGTCCGGGCCGCCGCCCTGCGCGAAGTCCGGCGGGCCGCCGCCGCCGCCGCCGACCCGTCCGGCGAGCTCCGAGACCACCTGTCCGGCGTTCACGTCGACCCCGTCGGGGACGCCGACGACGAAGCTCGCGGAGCCGCCGGCACCACTCCCGATCACCGCGACCTTCCCGTCGTCGACGTGGGCGTTCGCGGTGGCGCGGAGCTCGTCTGCGTCGCCGTCGAGCCGCTGGATCACCGCGGTCGCCCCGTCGACATCGACCTCCTCCGCGTCGGCACCGCCGGAGGCGCGAGCGGCCGCGAGCTCCTCTTTGAGCGACTCGATCTCTTTCCCCCGCGCCTTCCACTCCTCGAAGAAGCGCTCGGCGGTGTCGGGCACGTCGAGCGGGTCGACGTCGAGGATATCGGCCGCGTCGTACAGCGCGTCCTCGGTGCGCTGGGTCGCCTCCACGGCGGCGGCACCCGCCGCGAACACGATGCGCTCGACGCCGTCTTGGACCGGCTCGGTCTTCAGCACCTTCACCGCGCCGATCTCGCCGGTTCGGTCGACGTGGGTGCCCGCGCAGGCCTGAACGTCGGCGTCGCCGACGTGGATGAGACGGACGTTCGTTCCCGGCGGGACGCCGCCCTGATACAGGTCGAAGCCGTGTTCGGCCTCCGCCTCGTTGCGGTCGGGCCACTCCTGCCGGACGGGCACGTCGTCGCGGACCAGCTCGTTGGCGACGCGTTCGATCGCCTTCACGTCCTCGCGGGTGATGCGCTCGAAGTGGCGCACGTCGAGGCGCGCGGAGTCGGTCCCCTTCTGGGCACCGGCCTGCCGGACGTGGCCCCCCAGTACCTCGCGGGCTGCGTGACCGATGAGGTGCGTCGCGGTGTGGTGCGCGCGGAGGCGGTCGCGGCGGCCGCCGTCGACCTGCCCGCGGACGAACTCTCCTTTCCCGGGGTCGGCGTCCGTGCGGTGGAGGACGACCCCGTCGGTCTCCTGTACGTCGGTGACGTCGACGGTGGTCTCGCCGACCGTGAGCTGTCCCCTGTCGGCCGGCTGCCCGCCGCCCTCGGGATAGAACATCGTCTGGTCCAACACGACGTCGTATCCCTCCTCGCTCTCTAACACGTCGAGGACGACCGCCTCGAACTCCGTGCGGCCCTGGTCGTCGTAGAACAGCTTCTCGGTCTCGGGGAGGTCGGCGAGCCGTTCGTCCCGCTCGTCGGCGGCGTCGGCGGCGTCGGCCTCCTCGTGTCTGTCGGCGACGAGCGCGTAGAAGTCGTCGGGCACGTCGACGGTCGCGCCGCGCTCCTCGGCGATGTCGGCGACCATGTCGGGCTGGATCCCGTGGGAGTCGTACAGCTCCAACAGCTCTCCGGTGGGGATCGGTTCACCGGTGCCGGCGTACTCGTCGGCGAGCTGTTCGACCTTCCGGGCACCGCGCTCCAGCGTCTCCTCGTACTTCCGCTCCTCGCTGCGGACGATCTCGCGGACCGTGTCGCGGTTCTCGTATCCCAGCCGCTCGGCCTGCATGTCGACGAGTTCGTCGAGCGGAGCATCGACGCCGACCTCGTCGACGAGCCGCTTCATCCGGCGTAACACCATCCGGGCGAGGTAGCCCGTCCCGACGTTGGAGGGGACGATCTCGTCGCCGAACATGTACGCGAGCGTCCGTGAGTGGTCCGCGATCGCGTAGATCGATTCGAGCGGTTCCACCAGTTCGCGCAGCCGGTCGACGTCGACGTCGAGCCGGTCGGCTATCTCGCCGCGCGCGGCCTCCACGTCGTCGACGTCGTCGATGTCGAGCCGGCCGGAGAGCTTCGCGGCGCGGTGGATCAGCTCCCGTTCCGCCTCGGTGTGTTCGATCCCCGCGTTCTCCTTCAGGAAGTCGATCGCGTCGGGGTAGATCGCCTCGTACACCGTCGCGGTCCCCTGACTCATCCACGTCCACCGTTCGAGCCCGTACCCGGTGTCGACGATGTACGTGTCCATAAAGGAGTACGTGTGCCCGTCTTTCATCTCGTAGTCGCCGTCGGGGTCCCGCTCCATACACATGAAGACGAGCGTCGCCAGCTCGGCCCCCTTGTAGATGACCTCGATGGCGGGCCCGGCGTTGCCGCCGCCGACCCACGGGTCCTCGATGTAGGTGATCTCCTCCAGATCGGCACCGAGGCTCTCGAACAGCTCGTCGCAGTACCGGACCGTCTCGTCTTTCCAGTACACCTCGCCGTGGTAGGCGTACTCGCCTTCCTCGACCTCCTCGCGCGTGTTGAACGCGTGGTGGGCCATCATCTCGAACGCCATCGTGTGCCGCCCCGTCTTGCCGACGTTGTCGATGTCCTGCATCCGAATACAGGGCTGGGAGACGGTCAGCGGGTTCGCCGGCGGCGGCGTCTGCCCGGAAGTGACCAGCGGCTGGAAGTCGTAGATCGACGCTTGCGTCAGGAGGACGTCGTCGCGCCAGCGGTTCGCGGCGACCGGATACGGGTCGATCCGCTCGTGTCCGTGCTCTTCGAAGAAGGAGAGGAACGCCTCGCGCATCTCCGACAGCGAGTGGGCCTCGGGGAAGCCCGGGTCGTCGATGAAGCTGTAGTCCGCACAGGGCGGCTCGCCGCACAGTTCGCGGTCGGCGTCACGGGTCCAGAAGTGCGCGCCACAGGAGGAACACTCCTTGCGCTCGAACCCCTCCTCCTCGAAGTAGTCGAGACGGTACTCCGCTTCGAGATCGCTCATTACACGAACGTGGCCCGTGTTGCTCCAAAAGGGTTCCGGGGTCGCTCGTCGGCGGTCGTGCGGGGGTACCCGACGACGACCGCGGCGGGATTTTGACGGCGCAAACCGGTCGAGACGTTGAGACCGCACGACCGGTAAGAAGACTTATACTCTCGGGGAGAGCTACCACATATCATCGTGACTTCCGCGGTGGGCGAGCGCACGCTGGTCCTCGTGCTCGGCGACGACCCCGAACACACCGGTGACATCGAGGCGCGGTTCGAGTCCGAGTGGAACGGCTCCGACGGCGACCGGAGTGTCGCCGTCGAGACGCGCGCCGTCAGCCCCGACGCCCTCGACGTGGAGCGGACCGCCGACGTGGTCGTTGTCGCCGACGAGGCGGCGCTGGACCGCGTCCGGTCGGCCGACCGCGACGAGGCCGTGGTGGCGTACGTCGACGATCCGACCGGCGAGATCGCGACCGATCCGGTCGTGGACGCGGTCGTCGGGGCGTCCGAGGCGCTCGCGGAGACCGTCTCGTGGCTGCTCGCGCGCGACCGCCGGGCCATCGTTCGATCGGAACCGACGCGGACGCCGTCGCGGGTCGAACGGCTCAACGCCGGCATGGCGGAGCTCGCCGCGGTCAGGTCCGTCGACGAGGCGTATCGGGCCGCTATCGCGGTCGCGGAACAGGTGTTCCCGACGTATCAGAGCGTGGTCGCCGTCCGCGACGGGGAGTGGGTCGAACCGGTGGTGGCGTCCAGCGGGACGCCGGTCGAAGACTGTAACCGGGTCCGCGTCGGCACCGGGGTGGCGGGGCGGGCGGTTCGGACCGGCGACACGTCGATCGCGCCGAATCCGAACCCGGACAGCCGGTTCGACGCGCCGCTCACCGTTCCGGTCGGCGACGACGTGGTCTTCCAGCTCGCGGCCGACGCCGCCGGCGGGACCGACGAGTTCGACGACGCGGACCGCAGGCTAGCGGAGCTGCTCGGCTCCCACTTGGAGGAGACGCTCGACCGGATCGCCGTCACCGAGACGCTCCGCGCCGAACGCGACAGGCTCCTCGCGCTGTTCACGAACGTCCCGGACCCCGCGATCGCCTACGATTACGCCGACGGCGAGCCGGTCGTCCGGCAGGTGAACGACGCGTTCGAGACGACGTTCGGGTACGAGGCGGATGCCGTTCTCGGCGAGTCCATCGACGAGTTCATCGTCCCGCCCGACGCCGAATCGGAGGCCGACGACCTCAACGACCGCCTCCAGCGCGGCCAGAACGTCCGCCGCGAGGTGACGCGGGTGACCGCGGACGGGCCGCGCCACTTCATCCTCCACGTCATCCCGATCCATCTCGATGCGGCGAACGCGGCCGGCTACGCCATCTACACCGACGTCACCGAACGGCGAGAGCGCGAGGAAATGCTGAGGCGACAGAACGAACGACTCGACGAGTTCGCGTCCATCGTGTCTCACGATCTCCGAAACCCGCTGTCGGTCGCCGAGGGGTACGTCGACCTCGCGCGGGAGACCGGCGATCTGGACCACCTCGACAGGGCCGCCGCCGCCATCACCCGGATGGACGAACTCGTCGCTGACCTCCTGTCGCTTGCCAGACAGGGCCGAGCGGTGGGGGAGACGGAGTCGGTCTCGCTGTCCGACGTCGCGCGCGAGGCGTGGGAGAGCGTCGACACCGACGGTGCGACCCTGACCGTCGAGTCGGACGTGACCCTCGAGGCGAGTCGGACGCGGCTGCGCGAGCTGTTCGAGAACGTCTTCCGAAACAGCGTGGAACACGGTTCCACGGGCAGTCGGGCGGAGCCCGACGACAGCGTCGAACACGGCCGCGACTCCGCGGACGACCCGCTCTCCGTCCGAATGGGGGCGACGCTCCGCGGCGACGACGGCACCGCGGTCGACGGGTTCTACGTCGAGGACGACGGAACCGGCCTCCCGGAGGACGACATCGATCGGGTGTTCGAGAGCGGGTTCACGACCGACGAGTCGGGCACCGGACTCGGGCTCGCCATCAGCAAGCGCATCGCCGAGGCGCACGGCTGGGCGGTCGAGGCCCGCGCCGCCGAGGGAGGCGGGGCCCGGTTCGAGTTCCGCACCGCCTGACCGACGTCCGGCCCGCGGCGGTCCGAAACGACCTTACGCCGCGCGCGAGGGTATCCGGTATGGTCGAGAACGTCGTCTACCCCGCCTACTTCGACGCCGAGCTGTCGCGCTCGGAGGGACGCCGCGTCCCGAGAGATCTGGCGGTCGAAGCGCCGACCGTCGACGAGATCGCGAAGGCCGTCCAGCAGGTCGGCTACGACGCCGTCGTCGAGCGCGACGCCACCTATCCCCGCGAGTTCGAGCCCCGCGGGTCCGTGGCGGTCAGAGGGACCGAGGACACCGCGAAAAACGACCTCGTTCAGGCGATCGCCGCGTACCTCGGCGTCCTGCGGGAGTAACCGTGCGGCGCGTCGGCACCGTCGTCCGCACCGCCGGCGGGTTGGCGATCGCCCGCGGTGACCCCGGAACCGAGCCGCCGCGGATCGGCGCGAGCGTCGTCGACGAGTCGCTCTCGACGGTCGGGCGCGTCGTCGACGTGTTCGGACCGGTTGACCGTCCCTACGTGGCGGTCACGCCGGGCGACGGCGTCGGACTCGCGGCCCTCGTCGGCGGCAAGCTGTACGCGCGGTAGCTACGGCTCAGGCTCCGTCGAGTCGCCCACTCTTTCTCTCGCCTCCGTCGACCCGTCCGCTCCAGCCTCCGCGGACTCCCCGTTACCCGTCTCACCGTCCGAGCCGGCGGGTCTCTCGGTCTCCGTCACGGTCACGTCCGCGAGCGTCGCGTCCGTCCGCGCGAGTCGTTCCGCCACGAGCAGTTTCTCCCGTCGCTCCAGCCGATTCCAGTCGAACTCGGCCGGCGGAGACGCCTCCAGCGCCTCAAACCGGTCGATCACGGCCTGATTGACGAACCGCTCGAACGAGTCACAGTTCGGGCAGGTGCGCGACAGGTGCGACGTGTCGAACGACCGCGTGACGGCGTGATCGAGACAGTTCAGACACCGGTAGGTCGTGGTCCGGGACACGCTCGGATCAAGGTGTCGGACGGACGAGTATCTGTGGTCGCCGGCACGAAACCCGTCAGTCCGAACCGGTGGACGCGATGCCGGTTTAGCGAGTACGGAACCGACGGAAAACGGAAGTCACCCGGAAGGGGCGCGATCAGAACAGCGCGGACGCCGCCGCCTCGGCCGTCTCGATGACGGGACCGAAACCGGGCAAGAGTAGCACCGTCGCGACCGCCGCGAAGACGACCGCGGCGTACAGCGCCGTCGGCCGCACGTCGACCGCGTCGAGCGCGCTCGGCGACTCGGGGTCGTCCAAGAACAGCGCCTTCACGACCCGGCTGTAGTAGTACAGCGACACGACGCTGTTGACCGCGCCGAGCGCCGCCAGCCACAGGAAGCCGTTATCGATGGCTGCCTGGAACAGGAAGTACTTCGAGAAGAAGCCGGCGAACGGCGGCAGGCCGGCCAGCGAGAACATGAACACGGCCATCGCGACGGAGGCGACCGGCGCGCGCCGCCACAGGCCCGCGTAGTCCGCGAACGTGCGGCCGACGCCCCACCGCTCCGCCATCGCGACGAACAGGAACGCGCCGGTGTTCATGAACCCGTAGACGAGCAGGTGAGCCATCGCCGCACCCATGACGGTGCCGTTCGCCGGCCCGTCAAGTGTGAGCGCGGCGACGCCGATGAGCGCGTAGCCGGCGTGACCGATCGAGGAGTACGCCAGCATCCGCTTGACCTCCTCTTGGACCGCGGCCGCGAAGTTCCCGAGCGTCATCGTGACGGCGGCTAAGATTGCGAACGCGAGCATCCAGTTGACGTTCGCCGAGACCGCCATCCCTAGCGGGAACGCCTCGGTGAACACGCGGAACGCGACGACGAACCCGGCGGCCTTCGACGCCGACGAGAGGAACGCACTGACGGGGGCGGGCGCGCCTTCGTACGCCTCCGGGGCCCAGAAGTGGAACGGGACGGAGGCGGTCTTGAACGCGACGCCGCCGATCATCATCACGACGCCGACGCCGAGGACGCCGGCGAGCCCCTCGATGGACGCCGACGCGATGTCCGCCAAGATGAGCGACCCGGTGGCCGCGTAGACGAGCGAGATGCCGAACAGGAAGATCGCCGACGACAGCGCGCCGACGAGGAAGTACTTCAGCCCCGCCTCGACGCTCCCGCGGTCCTGCTTGAGGTACGCCACCAAGACGTACGACGGCAGCGACACCATCTCCAAGGCGACGAACACGACCGCGAGCGAGTTCGCGACCGCGAGCAGCGCCATCCCCGTCGCCGCGAACAGCGTCAGCGAGTAGAACGCCGCCGGGTTATCGTGGTCGTGGAAGTAATCGTGCGCCGCGACGACCACCAGCGCGGTCACCGACGCGAAGATGGCGGTGAAGAACAACGCCATCGTGTCGACCTTGATCGCGTCCGCGAACAGCGTGATCGCGCCGCCGGTGTCGACGCTTCCGGTGCCGGAGGCGACGAACCAGACGGTCACGGACAGCGAAGCGAGCGCGCCGAGCGCGCTCACGACCGCCATCGAGGTGTTCGACCGCGCGTCGGGGCTAATCGTGTCGACCAGAAGCAACACGAGACCGGTGGCCGCCAGCACCAGCGCCGGCAGCAGCGCCGTCACCTGCGGAAGCGTCTCAACCATTGATCGTCACCCCCTCGACCACGGGAACGGCAGCGTCACGTATCATCTCGAAGAAGATGTCGGGCGCGACGCCGAGCACGATGATCGCCACCAGAAGCACCGCGAGCGGGGCGACGTCGTGGAACGCCGCGGGACCGACCTCGTAGTCGGTTTCGAGCTCGAAGGGCCCGAACAGCGTACTCTGCATCGCCGACAGCAGGTAGCCGGCGACGATGACGATACCGAACATCGCGAGCGCCGTGAACACCGGCGCGTACGGGAGCGCCGGCGCGGACAGCGAGCCGACGAAGATGAAGAACTCGCCGGCGAAGCCGGCCATCAGCGGCAGCCCCATGTAGCCGAACGCGCCGGCGACAAGGATACCGACGGTGACCGGCATCCGGTCGGCCATGCCGGCCATGTCGCCGACCATCCGAGTGTGCGTCGTGTTGTAGATGACGCCGACCGCCATGAACATCAGCCCAGAGATGAGCCCGTGCGCGACCATCTGGAACGTCGCGCCGCCGACGCCGTACTCGGTGAACGCAATGAGCCCGAGGATGACGTACCCCATCGACGAGACCGACGAGTACGCGACGATCCGCTTGAGATCCTTCTGTGCCAGCGCCAGCATCGCGCCGTAGATGACGCTGACGACCGCGATAGCCGCGATGGGCACCGCGAGCATCGACGCCTGTTCCGGCAGCATCGTGAAGTTGAACCGGAGCAGCGCGTACGTCCCCATCTTCAGGAGGACGCCCGCCAGCAACACCGACGCCGGGGTCGGTGCCTGAACGTGGGCGTCCGGGAGCCACGTGTGGAACGGAACGATCGGGACCTTCACCGCGAACCCGAGGAACATCGCGACGAACGCGAACAGCGCGACCGTGTCCGGTGCGACGCCCAGCCACTCGCCCAAGTTACCCGCGGCGACCGCCTGTGCGATCTCCGGCAGGGCGAACGACGACACCGAGTCGCCGAGCGCGAACACGAGGCTCATGAAGCCGATGAACATCAGTAGCGACGCCGCGTTCGTGTACACGAAGAACTTGATCGCGGCGTACTTGCGGCGCGGACCGCCCCAGATCCCGATGAGGAAGTACATCGGGACCAGCACCGCCTCCCAGAAGACGAACCACAGGAAGAAGTCGAGCGCGGCGAACACGCCGAGCAGGTTCGCCTCCATGAACAGCATCAGCCCGTAGAACTGGCTCTGTCGAGTGTCGACGGGCGTCCACGCGCTGAGGATCGCCAGCGGCACGAGGAACGTGGTGAGGACGAAAAGCGGGAGGCTGATCCCGTCGAGTCCGACGAACCACGAGACGCTCCGGCCGCCGACTTCGAGCCACTCGATTTGGGTTGCGTACGCGATCTCGCCGCCGAGCAGCGCGTTGCCGCCGGCCTCGAAGCCGGACCACAGGTAGAGGCTCCCGACGAACGGGATCAGGCTGATCGCGAACGCCAGCCGACCGGCCCACTCGTCCGGCGCGAGGAACACCGTCAGCGCGCCGGCGAAGGCGACCGCCATGAGCGCTTCGAGCATCACAGGAACCACCCCCCGGTCGCGCCGAGCACGAGCAGCAGCGCGACGAGTCCGAAGGTGAGCAGCGCGGCGTACTGCGAGACGATGCCGGACTGTAGCTTCCGGATCCGACCGCCGCCGATCAGGCTCACCGAGGAGACGCCGTTAACGACGCCGTCGATGATTCCCTGATCGAAGACGTTCGCGCCGCCCGCGACATCTTCCGTTCGATACGCGAGCCAGACCTGTAGTTCGTCGAGGTAGTAGTTGTTGTACAGCACGTCTTTGATGCCGCCGAGCTTGGCGGTGTGTTCCGTCGGCGACGCCACGTTGTAGAGCCGCCAGGCGAGTGCGAGTCCGAGCAGCGCGAGTCCGAGGGAGACGGCCGCGCCGGCGAGGACGGTCCCGACCTCACCGCCGACGAGGTACTGACTGCTGTAGGGACCGAGGTCGCCGTAGTGGTGCGAGGAGAGCCCCTCGATGCCGCCCCAGTGGTTGTCGAGCCACAGGTGGAGCAGGTCGATCCCCTCGATTCCGAGCACCTTCTGGACCGGTACCATGTTGATGAAGCCGGTGACCACCGCGAGCGACCCGAGAACCGTCAGCGGCCCCTTTACGTTCCAGCGAACGGGTTCGGGGTCACGGGCGGTGTCGCTCCGGGGTTCACCGTGGAACGTCAGGAACACCATCCGGAAGGTGTAGAAGGCGGTCACGGGCACCGCGAGCAGCCCCATCAGGTACGCGCCGAACAGCAGGGGTTCACCGGGAGCGTGGACGAGCGCCTCGTAGAGAATCTCGTCTTTCGACCAGAAGCCGGCGAACGGGAAGATACCCGCGAGCGCGAGCGAGCCGGCGAGGAACGTGTAGTACGTCACCGGCATCTTCGAGCGCAGCCCGCCCATGTCCCACATGTCCTCGTTGTGGTGCATCGCGATGATGACCGACCCGGCACCGAGGAACAGTAGGGCCTTGAAGAAGGCGTGGGTCGTCAGGTGGAAGACCGCGGCCACGTACCCGCCCGAGCCGAGCGCGAGCATCATGTACCCGTACTGCGAGATGGTGGAGTACGCGAGCACCTGCTTCAGTTCGTCCTTCACCAGCCCCATCGTCGCCGCGAACAGGGCGGTGAAACCGCCGATGAACGCGATAACCGCGAGCGTCGTCGGCGTGAGCGCGTAGAAGCCGTACATCCGCGCGACGAGGTAGACGCCGGCCGCCACCATCGTCGCGGCGTGGATCAGCGCGGAGACAGGCGTCGGGCCCTCCATCGCGTCGGGGAGCCACGTGTGGAGCGGGAACTGCGCCGACTTCCCGACCACGCCGCCCAAGACGAGCAGGCCGACGACCGTCAGCCACGTCTGGAGTTCGAGGCCGCCGGGCGTCCACGCGACCGAGCCGGAGCCGTTGAGCGCCGCGTCGGCGAGCGCCGGGAACGACCCCTCGCCCGCGAACGAGGCGGTACCGAAGGTCGCGAACACCGCGACGACGCCGACGAGGAAGAAGTAGTCACCGAACCGGGTGACGAGGAACGCCTTCTTCGCGGCCGACGGCGGTCCCGGCTCCCGGAAGTTGAAGCCGATGAGCAGGTACGAGCAGAGCCCGACCAGCTCGAAGAACATGAACGCCATCAGCAGGTTGTCGGCGACGACGAATCCGAGCATCGACGCCGTGAACAGGCCGAGTCCGGCGTAGTACCGGGGCAGCCCCGTCTCGCCCTCGTCGTTCATGTAGCCGAGCGAGAACACGTGGACTAAGAGCGCGACGAGCGTCACGATGACGAGCATCAGCGCCGACAGGGGGTCGATCAGGACGCCGAACGTGAGTTCGACGTTCGTCGGACCGATCCCCGCGCCGCCCTCGCCCGCCCAGTGGTACAGCGTCTCGTTGTAGGCGCGGCCGCCGGCGACGGTCGCCGCGACCCAGATCGAAAGCAGGAACGACCCCGCCGTGGCCGCGATGCCGCCGAAGGCTCCGCCCTTCGGGAGATACCTGCCCGCGCCGAGCGCGATCAGGAACGAGAAGAACGGGAGGAGTACAATCGCCGGAACGTATGCGAATGCGTCCACCATTTTACCACCTCATCTCCGCGGGAACGGTCACGTCTGTCGTGCCGAAGTTACGGTATAACACGAGTATGATGCCGATACCGATGGCAACCTCGGCGGCGGCGAGCGCGATGACGAACAGCGCGAACACCTGCCCCGTGAGGTCGCCGTAGTACAGCGCGAACGCGACGAAGTTGATGTTGGCCGCGTTCATCATGAGTTCGACGCTCATGAGGAAGTACAGGGCGCTCCGTCGCGTCAGCACGCCGAACAGTCCGATACAGAACACGGCCGACGCCAACAGCAGGTACCACGACGGCGGGATCGAGGCGGCGATGGCGGTCACCGCCGCTCACCTCCGTCGCGGCCGCCGTCGGTAAGCGCCTGCCCGACCGCGGAGACGATGGAGCCGTCCTCCTCGCGTTTCGCGAGGTAGACGGCCCCGTCGACCGCGACGTCGAGCGCGACCGCGGCGATTAGGAACGCCGCGAGGAACCCCTCGGCTCCGATCGTCGCAATATCGTACCCGCCGAGATTGAACAGGGAGTAGCCGATGTTGTGGACGACCGAGGCGTCGGCCGGGAAGCCGGCGAACTCGGCGTCGAACGCCGCCGCGTTGACCGTCGCGGCCAGCACGGCGAACAGCGCGCCGACAGCGATTGCGGGCGCAATCTTCGACCCGCGGCTCTCGTCGTTGCTCACGCGCGACTCACCTCCGTTTCGGAATCCGATCGCGTGAGCATCACGGCGAACGTGACCAAGATGAGGACCCCGCCAACGTAGACGAGGATCTGCATGGCGGCGATAAACTCCGCCCGCAGCATCACGTAATGCACCGCGACGCTCGTGAGGGCTCCGCCCAGAAGCAGCGCGGCGTGGAACACGTCGCGCGCTAGGACGACCCCAAGGGCGAACGCCAGCGTAACCGCGGCGAACAGCCCGAACGCGATGGTGACTTCAACCATTGTGTGTGTCTCCTATGAGAACCCCTTTGAAGATTTCGAGACGCTACTGGTAGTCGACCTCGCCGTCGCCCTCCCCGATCCACGCGCCGCGATCGGGATTGCGGGACTCCAGCGGGTCGATACCCTTGTACCACGGGACGTTCTTGAGCTGTTCTTTGTTGAACACGAAGTCGTCTTTCGTGTCCGCGGTGAACTCGAAGTTCTGCGTCAACAGGATGGCGTCGACGGGACAGACCTCCTCGCAGAGCCGGCAGTAGATGCACTGCCCGATGTGGAGGTTGTACTGCTCGCCGTTACGCTGGTCGTCCTGAACGATCTGGATGGTGTCGTTCGGGCAGACGTTCTCGCACTGCCGACACCAGATACATCGCTCTTGGCTGAACTTGTGGACCCCGCGGAACCGCGGGCTCACTTCGGGCGCGTCCTCCGGGTATTCCACCGTGAACGTCTTCCCGTCCAGCGCGTGTTTCATCGTCGTCGCCATGGATTTCATGAGTCCGATCATATCAGGCGATCACCCCCACGATTACGGCCGTGAGAACCAGGTTCGCGAACGACAGCACAAGCATACCCTTCCAGCCGATCTCGATCAGCTGATCGATCCGGACGCGGGGTATCGCCGCGCGGGCCCACTGCGTGAACAGGAAGAAGCCCCAGATCTTCACCACGAACCAAATGAAGCCGATGCTCTCCGGGCCGGGCCCGGAAGCGCCGCCGAGGAACGTCACGGCGAGGATCGCACCGCCGAGGAAGATGTGGACGAACTCCCCGAGGTAGAAGAGGACGAAGTACGCCGAGGAGTACTCCGTCTGGTACCCGCCGACGATCTCCGTCGGCGCTTCGGGGATGTCGAACGGGTTCCGTCCGATCTCGGCGAGGTTCGCCGTGAGGAACAGCACGAACGCGAACGGATTCACGAACGCGTACCACGACGGAATGGTGATGCCGCCGATGGTCACGAGCGTCTCCGTCTGCGCGCCGACGATGCCGCTCATCTGGAGCGTGCCGGCGAAGATCACCGCCGACATCGCCGTGACGATGAGCGGGATCTCGTACGCGAGGTTCTGCGCGACGGCGCGGAGGCCGCCGAGCAGCGAGTACTTGTTGTTCGACGCGTAGCCGGCCATCACCAGCGAGACGGAGGCGATCGACGCGAACGCGAACACCAGCGCGAACCCGACCTCCGGGTCCGCGAGGTGGAGGTTTATCGGGCCGATCCGTCCCATCGGGATGACGGAGAAGCCGAGCAGCGCCGACGCCGGCAGCAGGATCGGCGCGATGTCCCACGAGGGCCGGTCGACGCCCTCGGGGATGATGAGCTCCTTCGCGAGCAGCTGGACCGCGGCGGCCGGGATGATGAGCAGGCCGTAGGGCCCGATCCGGTCGACCGCGATCCGGTCGGTGAACGCGGCCGTGATCTTCCGTTTCGCCCACGGGCCCGCGACGCCCGTGAACGCGAGGATGATGTTGCCGACGACGAACGCGGCGACGAGCGACGCCGCGACCTCGCCGATCACGCTGTCGAGCCCGAGCGTGTCGACGATGAACTCGGGGAACAGCTGTGCGGGGGCCGTGCCCATCAGCGGTCCACCTCCCCGAGAACGACGTCGAGGCTACCGAGCGCGGCGATGACGTCGGGGATGTACTCCCCGTTCGCCATCTCCGGCAGCGTCTGGAGGTTCGAGAAGCACGGCGACCGGATCTTGAACCGGGCCGGCTTGTCCGTCCCGTCCGAGCGGATGTAGATACCGAGTTCGCCCTTCGCGCCCTCGACAGCGCGGTATATCTCGGTGTCGTCGTCCGGGCGCAGCGTGCGCGGCACGTTCGCCTGGATATTCCGCTCGTCTTCGGGCCAGTCTTCGAGCAGGTCGACGCACTGCTCGATGATCTTCGCGGACTCCTCGACCTCGCGCATCCGGACGAGCAGGCGGCTGAAGTTGTCGCAGCCGTCCTCGGTGACGACGTCCCAGTCGAGCTCGTCGTAGTACCCGTACGGGTCGTCGCGACGCAGGTCGTAGTCGACGCCCGAGCCGCGGGCGACGGGACCGGTCGCGCCGTAGTTCTTCGCGACCTCCGGCGGGAGGACCCCGGTGTCGATCGTCCGCATCTGGAAGATCTCGTTCGAGGTGATGAGGTTGTGGTACTCCTCGACGGACTCCGGCAGCTGGTCGAGGAAGTCGCGGGTGTCCGAGAAGAACGCCTCGCGGTCCTCCGGCAGGTCCCAGACGACGCCGCCGAGCCGGAAGTAGTTGAACATCAGCCGCTGGCCCGTCAGATCCTCCAGAAGGTTCTGGACGCGCTCGCGGTCGTTGATGGCGTACATGAACGTCGCCGTGAAGTCGCCGTTGATGTCGAGCGCGAACGTCGCCAGCGCGAGCATGTGCGCCGCGATCCGGCACATCTCCGCGCCCATCGTTCGGATGACCTGCGCGTACTCCGGGACCTCGATGTCCGCGAGGTCCTCGGCCGCGCGGGCGTACGCCCACTCGTTGAGCAGCCCCGCCGAGATGTAGTCCCAGCGGTCGGGGTACGGCATGATCTGGTGGCGGTAGGTGCCCGACTGCGCCATCTGTTCTTCGCTGCGGTGGAGGTAGCCGATATCGGGCTCGACGTCGACGACCTGCTCGCCGTCGAGGACCGTCTTCAGGTGTAAGACGCCGTGGGTCGCCGGGTGGTGCGGCCCGATGTTGAGGAACATCGTGTCGGACTCCTCGTCTTTGTGATGGTCCTCAAGCGGGTTCGCGTGCTCCGGCAGCGTCGCGATCTGGGGGCGATCCTTGTCGTAGTCCATCGACAGGGGGTGGCCCTGCCACGTCTCGGGGAGCAGGATCCGACGGAGGTCGGGGTGTTCCTCGTACTCGACGCCGATCAAGTCGTACGCCTCCCGCTCGTGCCAGTCGGCGGTGCGGAAGACGGGTTCGGCCGTCTCAGAGACGGGGTTGTCTTTGTCCGCGGGGACGACGACGCTGACCTCCTGTGTGGGGTCGTCGTACTTCTTCAGGTGGTAGATCGACTCGTAGCGGTTCTCGTACTCCTGTGCGGAGACGACCGAGAGGTGGTCGTACCCCGCCTGCTGTTTCAGGGTTCGGAGCGTTTCCTGAACGGTGTCCGGGCGGATGACGAACCCGGGCGCGTTCAGATGGTCGTCGCGGGCGACGACAAGGTCGCCGAGCAGCGCCTCCAGCTCGTCTGGCGTGCGCTCGATCGCCGCGTCGTCGGTGGTGTCCGGTCGTTCGAGGCTCATGGCGAATCAGCGAAGTTGTACCGCATGACGAGTTCGTCGTCGTCGATCTGGTCGGTCAGCTTGTCGACGAGTTCGTCCCGTTCGAGGTCGGAGAACTGTTCTAGCTCGTACGGCTTGACGGTGACGGGCGCGGCCTCGCCGTTGGCGACGCGCTCCTGTAGCTTCACGACGCCGTAGACGAGCGCCTCGGGACGGGGCGGGCAGCCGGGGACGTGGATGTCGATCGGGATGACCTCCTCGGCCCCCTTGATCACGTTGTACCCCTCCTGAAACGGGCCGCCGGAGATGGTACACGAGCCCATGCCGACGACGAACTTCGGCTCGGGCATCTGGTCGTAGACACGCTTCATCCGCGGGGCGAACTTCGAGACGATCGTCCCGGGGACGATCATCACGTCGGCCTGTCGCGGCGAGGCGCGGGGGACGCCCGACCCGAAGCGGTCGAGGTCGTGTTTCACCGCGTAGGTGTGCATCATCTCGATGCTACAGCAGGCGATGCCGAACTGCAGCATGAACATCGAGGAGCCCCGACACCAGTTCAGGAACTTGTCGAACTTGGTGAGGATAAAGGGCGAGGAGCCGAACGCCTCCCGGAGCCGGGAGTTGAACCGATCTCCCTGTCCGGTCATCCGGGCGTCTCGGGTCTCGGTTACGACCTGCGATTCGTCGGTGATAAACGGTTGATCACTGCTCATTAGTTGGGTTCCTCCGTCGTCTTTCTGCTGGTCGCGCGGGGGCTGCGGGCCCAGCTGATCGCTCCCGACCGCCACGCCCAGACGAGTCCGACCGCGAGGACTCCGACAAACGCCAACATCGGCCACAGCAGGTCGGCCATCGGAACGCCGGCCTGAACGGCCGGGCGGTAGATGACCGCCCACGGGAACAGCAACACGGTCTCGATGTCGAACACGACGAACAACAGCGCGACCATGTAGTACTGGATGTTGAACCGGATCCGCGTCCCGCCAGTCGGGGTCTCGCCGGACTCGTAGGTGGTACTTTTACCGGTCTCAGGCACGCTCGGACGGAGCAACGCCGACACTGTCATCATCGCTATCGGGATGAGCAGGCCGACGACCGCCAAGGCGCCAATCGCTATCCAATCGCTCATATAGGTCTCCGTAACGTGCTGGGGTTTGGACCGCCCCCTCATAAGCGTTGAGTCTTGTGCGTCCGGGGGTTTGCGGGCCGGTATCGGCAGTTCACGGCCGAAACCGGAAGTACGGCGGCGGCCGCGGACGAACCCCGGGACCGAACACGTTCCGCTACCGGTCGCGGAACCCGTCGACGCCCAAGTCGTGGAGGGCGGCCGAGACGTCAGCGACGCCCGCCTTCTGCTCGTCGTGGAGCTCGACCAGCCGCTCGGCGACAACGTCATGTTCGCGTGCGAGCACCTGCGCGGCCGAGAGGGCGGCGTTGTACGACTTTCCGGCGTCAACGGCGACGATCGGCGCGCCCGTCGGCATCCCGATGACGGAGTCCACCGACTTCTCCTGGACGGGGACTCCGATCACGGGGACGGGGTACGCGATCGACGCGGTCATGTTCGGCAGGTCGGCCGACTTCCCGCCCGCACCGGCGATTATCACGTCGAGGCCGCGATCCGTCGCCGTCTCGCCGTACGCGTACATCAGCTCGGGCGTCCGGTGTGCCGAGACGACGTAGCTCTCGTAGGTGAACCGCGCGTCCGGAGCGTCGTCGAAGTCGGTCTGCTCGGCGAAGCCGAGGTCGTCGAGCGCGTCGTAGGCGTCGGCCATGACGGGGAGATCGGAATCCGACCCCATGATGATCCCCACGTCGGGGGTCGTCGCCGGGTCGGCGTCCAACTGTGCCTCCGATTCGATCCGGTCGATGAGGTCGTCGACGGTGGTCATGTGTGCGAGTTGGCGTGTGTCGTATTTGGTCGTGCTGGATGCGGCGAGGCTGCGTCGGTCGACCCTGTCGGGACGGCTCAGTCGCGGAGCGTCAGCCCGTCCCGTAGCTCCCGCGTCCGGTCGAGCAGCGCGTCGCGCTCGTCGACCGAGACGGCGTCCGGGTCCGACTCGGCGTCCGTCACCGTGAGGTGGCCCATCTTCCGGAGCGGGTAGACGTCGTCTTTCCCGTACCAGTGGAGGTCGGCGTCGGGCGCGGCGAGGACCGTCTCGACGTTTCGGAGCGTCGCGGGCTGGGTCTCGTCGATGTCGCCGAGAATATTGGCGGTCACCGCGGGCGCGACGAGGTCGGTCGGACCGAGCGGCCAGCCGAGGACCGCACGGACGTGGTTCTCGAACTGCGAGGTGCGCGCGCCCTCGATCGTCCAGTGGCCGGAGTTGTGGGGGCGCGGCGCGATCTCGTTGACCAGCACGTCGCCCTCGCGGCTCTCGAACAGCTCGATCCCGAAGACGCCGCGGCCGTCGAGCACGTCGAGCACGTCGCGGGCGACCGACTGCGCCTCGGCGACGACCTCGTCGTCGGTGCGGGCGGGAGTGACGCTCTCGCGGAGGATCTCCTCGCGGTGAACCGTCTCCGTGACCGGATAGGTCCGGGTCTCACTGTCGGGCCCTTTCAGTCCCATCACGGCTATCTCGCGCTCGAAGTCGAGGAACTCCTCGGCCATCGCGGCACCGCCGACCTCGTCGAGCGCGTCGGCCGCGTCCGCGGGGCTCTCGACGGGGACGTTCCCGCGGCCGTCGTAGCCGCCCTCGCGGGCCTTCAGCATGACGCCGCCGAACTCCTCGACGACGCGTTCGAGCCCCTCGGCGGTCGCGACCGCGACGAACTCGGGGACGGGGATTCCGGCGTCCGCGAGCGCCTCCTTTTGAACCAGCTTGTCCTGAATCGTCTCCAGAGTGCCGGGGTCAGGATGGACCGGCACGCCGTGTTCCTCGCTCGCGGCGGCGAGGACGTCCGGGTCCGCGAGTTCGATCTCGAACGTGAGGGCGTCGACGCGGCTCGCAAGCTCATCGATCGCGTCCGCGTCGTCGAAGTCGGCGACGATCTGGTCGGCCGCGACGGTCGCCGCCGGACAGTCGGGCGTCGGGTCCAACACCACGAGGTCGACGCCGAGCGGTGAGGCGGCCTCGGCCAGCATCCGGCCGAGCTGGCCGCCTCCGACGACCCCGAGCGTCGGTCCCGGCAGAGTGATCGACATGTGGGACTCAGTACTGGACAGAAATGAATAAGTATTGCCAAAATGAGCAGCGGATACGCATATATACGGATCACAGTCGGATGACACCGCCTCGGCGCAGTCAAGTGCCACGACCGCGAGGTGAGCGGGTCAGACGGATATCTTCCGGAGGTCGGCTTCGAGGTCGTCGACGAACTCGTTGTACGCCTCGACGAACCCGCGGAACCGGTCTGCGTACTCCCGAACGTCGGCCGCGGAGGGGGACTCGTACTGCGACAGGAGGTACAGCCCGCCCGACCCGCCGATACGGAGGTACGAGACCGCTCCCTCGTCGTACTTCAGCTCCCAGCGGTCACCCGCAACGCGAGTCGTGAACGTCCCGTAGTCGTCGCTCTCGTACCGGTACACCTCCCCGGCGATGACCGCGCAGGTGTCGCGGATCTCGTCGAGGACGCGGTCGCGCTCGGCCACGACGCCGTCGGTGGTCGCCGGCTCGGGGAACTCGGCGCTCACGCCGTCGAGGACACCCGAAAGCGACGCGACGTGGTCGTTCCACGCCGCCACGAAGGCGGCGTAGTCGTTGAGGGCGGTCGAAAGCGCCGCCGGCTCCGGCGGCTGCTTCGTCGAGATGACGTACGTGTCAGAGCCGGAGTTCGGCGAGAACAGGAGGAACTCCAACTCGCCCGCCTCGTGTTTTACCGTCCACTCGCCGCCGGGCGTCGAGAGGGTCTCGCGGCCGTAGTCGCCCCCCTGAAGCGTGGCGAGCTGGTAGGCGATCCGTCCCGCGTGGTCGCGCACGGCGGCGACGAGCTCGTCACGGCGCTCCGCCACCGCCGCGGCGTCGCGGACGTCGATATCGATCCCGAGGTCTGCCTGCGTCGTCACGGGCTCACTGGGCGCGCCACGGGGTTAATCGGTTCGGGTCGGCGGAGACGGCCGACGAAGCCGTCCGTCCCCGACGTTCGCGCGGGACTCCGTCACCGGATCGTCTCGCGGATCTCGTGGATCCGATCCGGCTCGTCGACGCCCGACCGGACCACGACCGCCGAGACGGCGTCCCCGTCGGGGATCGGCGCGTCACCGCTCAGTATCGCGTCCGAACCGGTCTCCTCGGCGAGCCAGCGCCGTCCGTCGGCGATCGCCTCCCGGTTGAGCCACGGGGGCGGGCCGCCCACCACGAGCAGCGCCCGGTCGGCCCGCCCCTCGGGGACATCGATCGTGTTCTTGCCGCGGGCCGCCTTGCGGATGACCGTCTCGATGGCGGACACCGCCTCGCTCGTGTCGACCTCGGCCGGCTCCGAGGAGCCGAACAGCCCGAGACCGAACCGGGACCCGCCCTCGGGCGACTCCACCCGCTGGGTCGCGTGGCCGATCGCCGTGATCTCGCCGTCACCTCCCACCGCCCGGGCGATGTCGCTCGCATCGAGCACCTGCTGGGGGGTCTCCATTCCCTCCGGTGTCTCGCCGGCTCCGAACAGCGCCGCGATCCGCTCGACGGCGACCGCGTTGAGCCGGTCGCGGGCCCCGCCGAGCGTCTCGGCGGGACGGAGCCACGCCGCGTTGTCGAACGGGAACACCGCCGCACAACGGTCCGAGAGCGCGTCGAGGGTCCGCGCGGCGTTGCGCTCGGCGAGCGGGCGGTGCGGCGTCGCCGGGTCCGTCCCGCTCCCGGCCGCGTCGCTCCCGGCCGCTGCGCTCGCCGGGTCGTCGTCGCCGTCCGGCTCCTCGGTCTCGCCCGGAGTCGGCAGGAGTCCGAACGCGTAGACGGGGGCGTCGTAGAGCCGCGAGAGCTCCTCGGCGAGCGCGGGCGCAGCGCCAGCGCCGGCCGCGCCGCCGAGTCCGGCGACGATCAGGAACGCCTCCGCGCGCGACGGCCGTTGGTCGTCCATCGCCCGGCCGAGTTCACTCGCGTGCGCGTCGCCGAGGCGGCGTCCCGCGTGGAGGTCGCCGCCGAGTCCGTCCCCGCCCGCCGCGTCGCCGAACCGGTACCGGCGCTCCTCGCCGAGCGCGTCGAGCGCCCCGAGCGCGTCCATGTCGGTGTCGAACGCGTTGACGCCCGCGAGGAACGGGTCGCCGTCGTGGTCGGCGGCGAGCCGGTCGGCGATCCGTCCCCCGGCCCCGCCGAGACCGATGACGTGTAGTCGCATACGTCGCCGGTCGGCGACCGGGGATATATGACTTCGGCTCGGTCCGCGAGCGGGGGTCGGGAGAGATGGCGAGAACTCACGACGGACCGCGGTGGCGCGCGCCTGCGAGCGGTCGCCACCGGCGACCGCGAAGCAGCGCCGCGCGAGGGAGTCGCTGGCGGCCGGAGCGGAGCGACGGCCGCCAGCGACGAGGCTGGGGAGGCGTGAGGTGCGGGGCTGTGCGGTGCGGGGCGGGACTCGAAGGGGCAGCCGCGAGGCGGGCGCAGGCGACGCGAGCACCGCAGCGAGTGAGCGAAGCGAACGAGCGAGGAGCGCGGCGAGCGTGCGCCCGCCTCGCGGCTGGGGCTTCGGCGGTCTCGGTCACGGAGTTGTTTCCGACAGAGACAGTCACGTACAGCCGAGCGGCTGGGGCTTCGGCGGTCTCGGTCACGGAGTTGTTTCCGACAGAGACAGTCACGTACAGCCGAGCGGCTGGGGCTTCGGCGGTCTCGGTCACAGCGTCGGCTTCGTAGTACCGAACGACTTTGGCTTCGGGAGTGTCCAGCGTGGATCCCGGATCCCCTCAGAACTCTTCGAGTCGCCGCTGCCCCTCGGGGATCTCTGGGCCGGGGTCCGGCTCGACGCCGAGCAGGCGCAACAGCGCGGTGTCCGCGAACGTCAGCGCCAACACGAGGATGATCGGCGCGAGGAACAGGCCGTGGAAGCCGAACACGACCGGCCCGAAGATGTACGCGAGCATGAGCAGGCCGACGTGGGTCGTCTCGCCGCTGAAGTACGGCCGGAGGACGATGTCGGGGATGGTGTCGACGACCACGATAGCGACCGCGAGGAAGCCGGCGACGTACGCGAGCAGCGCCACCTCGCCGTCGATCACGACCGGGATCGACATCGCCGCCGCCAGCGGGATGTAGACGATCTTCATCCCGATCACGGGGATGAGGCTGGCGACGCCCGTGATCGCACCGGCCAGCGTCGGGTACGGGATCTCGATCGCGGCGGGCGCGACCGCGTTGTATCCGAGGTAGGTGACGACCGCGATGATCGAGATGGCGATGACGTTGAGCAGGTTCCCGTACAGCACCGCTTCAAGCTCTTTGTCGGCGGTTTCGAGGTACTCGCGGACGATCGCGTTGTCGTCGAACCTGAGCAGCCAGTCGTGGAACCGGGAGCCGTCGATGAGCAGGTAGTACGTGACGATGACGGTGATGAGGAGGTTCAGGGCGAGCCCGGACAGCGTGCTCGCTAGCAGCGACGCCTGCTCGGAGACGAGGTCGATGAGCGGGTCGAACTGCCCGGACTGGTACGCCGCGATCAGCTCGTCCATCGTCGGATTCGACAGCTCGGCGAGGTCCCCGATCACCGAGTTCTCCGCGCCGATGGTGTCGGCCACCGGGTAGTCCTCGATAAACCGTCTGGCCTCCAGGATGAGCAACACCAGCGTGTAGCTCACCAGTCCGATGAGCGGGACGCCGATGACCGACAGCGACACCGCCGCACGCACCCGGGCCGGCAGCCGGAAGCGTTCGAGCCGGTGGTAAAAGCGCCGTGTCGAGTAGTAGAGGAAGACGGCGACGGTGAGCGGGGCGACGAACCGGTAGGCCACGTAGCCGGCGACGAGCGCGACCGCGAGGCCGAAGAGGGCGACGACGAACCGCTTTTCGTCCATGGGCCACGGTCGCCAGCGCCCGACATAAACCATGGTGGTCGGTTCGGGAGACGACGAGGCGGAGGGCGCGGTCGCAGCGATCCCAAAGCCCCTAACCGCGGGGAGTGAAGGGGGACCTATGAGCGAGATTCACCCGGACCAGCGCGTCGCCGTGCTGGCGGACTCACAGAACCTGTACCACTCCGCACAGAGCGTCTACTCGCGGAATATCGACTACTCCGGCCTGCTCGAATCGGCCGTCGCCGACCGGTCGCTCGTCCGCGCCATCGCGTACGTGATCCGCGCCGACTCCCCCGAGGAGGAGAGCTTCTTCGAGGCGCTGCGCGACATCGGCTTCGAGACGAAGATCAAAGAGATCAAGACGTTCGCCGACGGCTCGAAGAAGGCCGACTGGGACCTCGGGATGAGCCTCGACGCCGTCTCCTTAGCGAGCCACGTCGACACCGTCGTCCTCTGTACCGGGGACGGCGACTTCGCCCGGCTCTGTTCGCACCTCCGCCACGAGGGCGTCCGCGTCGAGGCGATGGGGTTCGGTAACTCCGCCGCCGACGAGCTGATCGAGGCCGCCGATGACTTCGTCGACCTCGCCGAGGACAAGGAGCAGTTCCTGCTGTAATCGGTCGTGCGTCCGCGGCGTGTCCTACTGTTTGCCGACAGCCCTACTGCTCGCCGACAGCCCTACTGCTCGCCGAGCAGCGCAGCCACCGCGTCCGCGACCGTCGCCGCGGCCGCCTCTACCTCCCGCACCCGGACGTACTCCCGCTCCGCGTGCGCGACCGCCCCGGACTCGTCCGCGAGGTCGCCGGGACCGAACACGACCGTCGGGGCGGGCGCGAAGTACGACGCCTCCGTCGCCGCGCCGAACGGTCGCACGTCGCCGCCG
>NZ_LR594487.1:2585218-2585362 GCF_901686465.1 Halorubrum sp. DM2 | reverse complement strand
CGGTCGCGCTCACCGACCGCGTCGGTCGCGTTCCGCGCGCCGGCCGCGACCGCCTCGACGAGTTCGTGGTCTGGGTCCGTCGCGAACGCCTCCAGGAACGGCGACTCGCGGTCGGTGAGCGCGACCGCGACGTCGACGCCGCCA